>DATFHE010000029.1:0-8929 GCA_035248745.1 Anaerolineales bacterium
GC
This sequence comes from Anaerolineales bacterium, assembly GCA_035248745.1. Taxonomy (GTDB): domain Bacteria; phylum Chloroflexota; class Anaerolineae; order Anaerolineales; family Villigracilaceae; genus Defluviilinea. Next base: position 3 of record DATFHE010000029.1, read on the forward strand.
GATTCATAGCCCCGAAAGGCATTTTCACGCACTGGCACAGGCGTTCGCAGCCTTTGGCTCGGATCTCGGTATCTTCCTCCAGCCATTTGTCTCTGGTTTCGGCGCGCAGACGGTTCTCATTACAGGCGGGATTGCCGAAACGTGGGAGCATTTTGCTCCATCACTGTGCGACTCGCTGCCAGTTCCGGCGTTAAAGGGCACGCTGGGCAAACGGGCTGCACTTTTGGGCGCTGCGGCTCTTTATTTCTAGCGGGCACACGAGCCTCTTATTTCGTCTTTCTGTGTTAATCTTAGAAACAAATTGACTCACCCTTTGTTTATCGCTATAATCAAATCGCCGGGGGAGATAGTGTTGGGACATACAATCATGAGAGCAGTCACAGAAGGGGTTTTATGAGTAGTGACAGCACATCGCCAACGCAGACTCACAGCATACATACAGGTGCGAATGCATTGCAGGGATGAATCATCCTGAGAATGCCCGTGCATGAGCAAAGGAGGTGGAACAGGCAAAACATAAAGCTGTTACAAGTACACGGATGTACTATTGAACCAACCGAGGAAAGAAGGAGAAGAAAGAGATGAGAATGTCCCGTATCTTATTCACCACTCTTGTCATCGCAGCCTTTGTTCTATCCGCCTGTGGCGGGGGCCAAACGCAGGCTCCCGCAACCGATGTGCCGACGGAACTACCTACCGAAGTGATGACGGAGGCGCCCACGGAAGCCCCAACCGAGGCGATGACCGAAGCACCAACGGAAGCCGCAACAGAACCTGCTGCAACCGCCGAAGCCACGATTACACCGACGCTTGGTCCCCCGGCTGGCGATGTCAGCTTCTTTTCCACGCAATTCAATATTGTGGAAGAGGGCGAGAAATTCCGCTCTATCCTGGCAGAGGGCGGTAACTATGACTTTACCGGTTCTGAAGAAGGTCCGTTGATCGACCTGGTTTTGGCGGGCGCACAGACGGGTCAGGGTCAAGTCGATGTGGTCGGAGCGCTGCATGGTACGTTCCCGTCGCTGACCGATGCGATGATGAATATGACCGATGTGGTTGATGACCTCTCAGCCGATCGCGAATTCAACCAGGCATACCTGGAAACTGGTTTGCTGGGGACCGAAGATTACCTGTACTACGTCCCCTGGATGCAGGCAACTTATATTATGGCGGCGCGCACCGAAGCGCTCGACTATCTCCCCGAGGGCGCTGACATCAATGCGCTCACCTATGACCAGTTTGCTGAGTGGTGCCAGACCCTGATGGACGAAACCGGCGGACCGAAGTGCGGCATGCCTCATGCCGGACTCTTCCACCGCTTCCTCGAAGGGTTCCTCTGGCCCTCTTATACGGGCGGCATGGTGAGCCAGTTCAAGAGCCCTGAGGCAGCAGCGATGCTGGAGTGGGCGCGCGACAGTTTGTGGCCCACCCTTCACCCTCAATCGATCAGTTATGAGTTTATGCAGGAACCGCTGCAATCGGGCGAAGTCTGGGTTGCCTTTGACCATGTAGCACGGTTGATCGAGGCACTCAATGCCGACCCGGAGAATTTCGTAGCCTTCCCGGCTCCGTCAGGCCCTGCCGGACGCGGCTTTATGCCTGTTGTCGCGGGACTCGGCATCCCGAATGACGCACCGAACCCGGAAGCAGCCATGGCATTGATCGACCATCTAACGCAGCCAGAGACTCAGAAACAGATCCTGAGCGAACTGGCATTCTTCCCGGTGGTCAGTGGCGTAGATACGTCAGACCTGCCAGCCGGCGTGGCGCTGGAAGCCGCAGCTGTGGACGCGACCGTCAACGCCTCGGATGCGATTCCGGCTCTGATCCCCGTCGGGGTGGGCGCGCGTGGCGGTGACATCAACAATATTTTCCGCGCAGCGTTCGATCGGGTTGTGATCGAGGGCGAGGATGCGGCAACTGTCCTCGAAGAAGAAGGCGCTAATTTGCAGGCGGTCCTGGATGATACCGGGGCCCCCTGCTGGGCGCCCGATCCTGTCAGCGAAGGGCCGTGCCAGGTTGAGTAAATAAATCTGTTCGTCATTAAGCCTGGTGCATGGGATGCATCTCATGCACCAGGTAAACCCTTCCAGAACATTGTGAGTGAGGTGCTTCTATGACAACTGCTGTCAAGGCGAAGGGTCGAAAAAACATAAACTGGGCGCCCTATATACTGATCTTGCCCTCCTTTATTTACCTGATCCTGTTCTTTGGCTGGCCCATGATACAGGGACTGATCCTGGCAGTGAGGGAAGAGCGGGCGCTGCTGACACTTCGCACGGATGCAGAACGCAACAGCCCGCTTGCAGGTCAATTACCCCGTGGAACTCAGGTTGACATTTTAGGACAGCAGGGAAACCAGATTCCACAAGGAGAAGCAGGACAGGGTGATCTCCTCACCGAAGTCTGGTTCCAGGTGCGGGCGGAGGGAAGCGATGGGCAGCAAATCGAAGGTTGGACGCCGGAGCGGCGCATTCGCGTACGTGAGTCAGACGCTAACGGCGTACCAATTGCGGGAACGGTTCGGTCAATCCTATCCAGCAGCGCCGATCCACTCACCCGTATACATGCGGAAGCGGATGAAAGCAGCGAGGTCGTAGGACAGTTGGAGGCGAGAGCGCCTGTCGAAATTCTGGGCCAGGCGACGCTCGAAGTTTGGTTTCAGGTCAGCGGGCAAAATGGCAGTGAAACCATCGAGGGCTGGGTTCCCTCCCGCTATCTCAATGTACTGGGGGATGGCACACGGGGGCGGATCGAAGATGGAGATACCAGCCAATTCACCACCAAATACATCCAAAGTATGGTCAATGACCGCTTCTTCTGGCCCGCCTTGCGGACAACACTGCTGCTGATCGTGCTGATCATCCCGGCACAATTTGTGCTGGCGATCATTATGGCACTCGTCATCCAGGCAGACCTGAAAGGGAGCGGACTCTTTTTGTATATTTTTTCCATTGCCCTGGGTGTCTCAGATCTGGCGGTGGGTATTCTCTGGTATTCGATCTTCACCCAATCAGGGTATCTCAACTCGATCCTGCAAGGGCTGGGTTTGATCGATTCGCCGATCATCTATCTTTCTGCTGACACGCGCTACTGGATTCTCATTGCCATCTGGCTGGCAGAGATGTGGCGGGCGACGGCGATTGTCATGGTCATTGTCGTTGCTGGCATGCAGGCGATTTCGCGAGAAGTGTTGGAAGCGGCAGAGGTATTCGGCGCGACTCTGTGGCAGCGCATTCGCTATGTGATCCTGCCCCTGTTACGCCCAAGCCTGCAGGTCGCGCTCATCCTGCGCACGATCCTGGCGTTCCAGGTGTTTGCGGTAGTTATCGTCATGAGTGGAGGGGACATCATCACGGTGCTCGCCAACGAGACGTACCGCCAGTATTATGAGCTTCGCAATTTCAACGTCGCGGCAGCCTATGCCAGCTTCATCCTGCTATTATCGATGATTACGTCGCTCTTTTATTTGCGTGCTGTGCGCACCCAGGAGGAGGTGGCCGGATGACTACAATAGCGGAAACAACTCCTGCGCAGGTTTCACCGGAAGTAAAAGCTATTCACCAACGGATGCTGCGGCGGCATCGTTTAACACGCGCCCTGACCTACCTGGTCGGCATCTTGATCTCGCTCTGGGTGCTCATTCCTATTCTGTTCATTACGTCGATGGCGCTGACGACGCCGGCGGAAGTGAGAGCCTACCCAAAAGGTATCCTGCCTTTCATTCCTCTATCTATGGAAACGATGCAATTCTTCCTGGGTTCAAGAGGCATCCTTCCGGGTCTGCGAAATAGTGTCATCGTTGCGGTAATTACGCTGGTGCTATCCACACTGATTGCCGCACCGGCCGGTTATGCCCTCTCTCGTTTTATCTTCCGAGGCAAAGATATCTTCCGCCTTTCCATCCTGGCGGTGCGGGCATTTCCGATTGTGATTCTGTCCATTCCACTGGCAGTGGTATTCCTGCGCACAGGCATTTATGACAGCGTCTACAGCCTGGCATTGATGCATACCGCGCTGGCGCTTCCAACGACAATTCTGGTTCTTGCCAGTGTTTTCTCCAGCATTCCTTATGAGTTGGAGGAGGCGGCACAGGTCTTCGGGTGTTCCCCGGCCCAGGCCTTCCGGCATGTGGTGTTGCCGCTGGTGATGCCGGGCATTGCTGCCTCCGCAATCTTCACCTTCGTCCTGTCGTGGAACGAAGTTTTTGCGGCGACGATTCTGACCATCCAGAACAGGACATTGCCCGCGCAAGTGCTGGTGACACTCAACCAATCATCTGAGCCTTATCAGTTTGCCGGTGGCTTCTTCATGATGATTCCCGCTTTGATCTTTATCTTCTATATCCGTCGTTACCTGTTCAACATGTGGGGACAGATTTCCAAATAAGAGGTCAACATGGCAGACATTCGAATTGAAAACGTAACGAAACGCTTTGACAATTTTGTAGCCGTCGACAATGTGAGCCTGACCATCGAGGATCAGGAGTTCGTGGTGTTGTTAGGTCCCAGCGGCTGCGGCAAGACCACACTATTGCGCGCAATTGCCGGGTTGGGGATGGCGGATGATGGACGCATCAGCATTGGTGGGCGTGATGTCACGTATCTGCCTCCGCGTGAGCGAAAGATCTCGATGGTGTTCCAGAGTTATGCCATCTTCCCGCACATGACTGTGTATGACAATGTAGCTTTCGGGCTGAAGATGAACAAGTTTGACAAGGCTGAGATCGACAAGCGCGTTCGCGAAGCCTCAGCCTTGCTCCACATAGAGAATATGCTGGATCGTTATCCCAGTAAGATGAGCGGTGGTCAGCGCCAGCGCGTGGCGGTTGCACGAGCGATTGCCATGCGGTCGGAAGTTCTCCTCATGGATGAGCCACTGAGCAACCTGGATGCATTGCTTCGCTTGGAGATGCGCGCGGAGCTCAAGCGTTTATTACAGGAGATCAAAGCGACGACGATCTATGTGACCCATGACCAGATCGAAGCGCTGAGCATGGGAGATCACATCGCGGTGATGAAGGATGGGAAGATCCAGCAGTACGACAAGCCGGAAACTGTTTATGACCTGCCGTCCAGCCAGTTTGTAGGAGGCTTTATCGGCAACCCGCCCATGAACTTCATGCAGGGACAGGTGCAGCGCGAGAATGGACATGTGAAAGTGCGAGTGGGGGATTTTGATCTGACACCGGCTGAGTCGATGCAGCCGATGCTTCGATCGTATGACGGCTCGCCTATCCTGATGGGCATCCGTGCCGAGAATATGGAAACTCTGTCCACTTCTGCCCAGGACGCTCTTCAGGTCGAAGTGCTGGTTGTCGAACCCCTGGGATCGCAAAACCTCCTCACGGTAAAAATCGGGGAAGACCTGGTGAAGGTTGCCACGCATCCCACTTTCCGCGTCGCACCGGGCTCACACGTTTGGCTTCGTTTCCCTTCGGACAAGATCCGCTGGGTGGATCGCGATAACGGTAAAGTGTTGTATCCCGCCTGAAGATGAGCAATTCCTCTTTGATCGATCGGGCAATCAAGGTCCTCAGACTTAACGACACGGGAGTATTCACAAAGCCTGGGCCGCACCAGTACCCTCATCAGTGGAACTGGGACTCCGCCCTGATCGCCCTCGGTCTCTCTCACTTTGATCTTCCGCGGGCGTATGACGAAATCCGCTCGCTCTTAAGCGGACAGTGGCAGGATGGCATGGTGCCTTCTGTCGTGTACCATTCTGTCCCGTCCGATTACTTCCCAAATCCGCAGTTCTGGCAAATTGAAAACAGTCCCAGCGCACCGTCTGTGCCCACCACAGGGATCACACAGCCTCCTCTGCTTGCCACTGTGGTAAGGATGATCGATGCCCGCCACCCCAATTCCGATTTTGTTCGCGAGGTGTATCCGTCTCTCCTGCGCTGGCACCGCTGGCTGCACACTGCCCGGGATGCAGATGGCAGTACACTGGCTTGCATCATTCATCCGTGGGAATCGGGGACAGATGACTCTCCTCGCTGGTTACGTCTCTTCGAGGTGATCCAACCGGAAGCTTTACCCGAATTTCATCGCGGCGATACCCGGCATGTTGCCGCAACCGAACGACCAAACCGTGCTGACTATGAACGGTTTATTTACTTAATTGATGTCTTTCGCAAACGGAATTATGAGCCACGTGCCTTACTGGCAGATTCGCCCTTCCTGGCGCAGGATGTTCTCTTCAATGCCATTCTCTTCCGCGCGGATGAAGATTTGCGTGCGTTAGCGATCAGCCTTGACGAGCCAACTGGAGAGATTGACGAATATTTAGACCGAGCAAAGCTGAACTTCAGTACCCGTTTCTGGCATGAAGACGTTGGTTTATATTACGATTATGATCTGCGATCCGGGCAGCCAATCCCGGTCAATACAGCATCAACATTTCTGCCCTTATTTGCCGGTCTGCCTTCGAAGCAGCAGGCACAACGCCTTGTGGAAGAACATTTGCTCAACTCAAAGGAGTACGCCCTTGCTGGAGAGGTCCAACACTGGGTGACGACAACGGCGAAGAGTGAACCCGCCTGGGAGCCGCGGCGCTACTGGCGCGGACCGGTATGGGTCATCATGAACTGGCTCATCATGGAGGGGTTGCAGCGTTATGGTTATGAAGATCTTGCCGAGACGATTAAAGGGGATACACTCAGCTTGATTGAAGCCAGTGGGTTTCGAGAGTACTACGACCCGCGCGACGGCTCCGGTTGTGGGTCAACGGATTTCTCCTGGTCGGCGGCTCTGGCAATTGAATTGATCCAAAACCGATAATTTTTCGGTTAGTTCTCATTGGGAAAGGGGGTTCTTACATCTCTTTCCTTACATGATTCCTTAAAATTTTCTAATTAACCTTTACACTGGGAAATCGTTATAGTATTATCAGTCATCATGACATCTTACAACTGATAGGAGCTTGATGGTAAAGTTCGGCCGCTCCAGAGGAAAAATGCTGACTGAAGCCGTTTCACGCGTGCTTCGTCGAGCCATCGTACAGGATAGAGGAGAGTTTATCCTGTGGCGCAACCGCGGCAGACTTCCAGGATTGGCGGACGAGGTGGGAGGATGAATCCAATTACCTTCAGTACACTTGCTTGCCCAGGGTGGTCGATCGACACGATTATCAAAAAGGCTGCAGCGTTTGGCTACAGCGGGATTGAATGGCGCGGCGGTTCAGAGGGACATGTGCAGCCCGCAATGCATTCATACGAAAAAAGAGCCTTACAGAAGATGTCTGGCGATGCGGGGCTAAAAACACTTGCCGTCACTGCGTACACCAGCTTCGTTTCTTCTCTCGCAGAGGAACGGCAATCCAATGTAGATGAATTACGGCGTTATGCAGACCTGGCAGCCGAACTCGGTGCAGGCTATGTCCGTGCGTTTCTGGGGGAACTCCCTGCGGAAACAAACCTTACTCCATCCATTTACCAAAACATTTTAGATAGTCTGAATACGGCTTCTGAGTATGCCAGCTCTGTCGGCGTGCGGATCGCCGTAGAGCCACATGACAACTTTACTCGTTCTACCGTCGTTTCCCCCATCCTTGACCGATCCCATCCCAACCTTGGTGTGATCTGGGACCTCGGAAACACGTTTGCGGCTGGCGAAGACCCAGACGAAGGCTTTGCGTTATTGAGAGATCGACTCGCCTATGTTCATGTCAAGGATGGGATCAGACAGGGCGTTAGCTGGCAGCTCTGTGCTCTGGGTCAAGGAAATGTGCCTCTGGCGCAAGCTTTCAGGTTGTTGCTGGAGAGTGGCTATGAGGGCGCGTTCAATGTGGAATGGGAGTATGCCTGGCACCCGGAACTCGACCTGCCGGAGAAAGCCTTACCGGAAGCATTACAGGTTGTCAGAAGTCTCCTCGCAGAGATTCGCGCGAGTCAGGCGACGAAGTAGCAGTCCGAACTAATTTTACACGAGCGAGATATCATGATGAAATTTGGATTTATCCCGACAGAAGGCGGCAAGTATTTTGATGAAGCCTTGGAAGAGGCTGTCTATGGCGAGGAACTGGGGTTCGATTCGGTCTGGCTGGAAGAACATCATAGCATTCGCAATCATTATTGGCCCTCCCCGTTGATGGCGCTTGCCGGGATCGCCACCCGGACTACGCGTGTATTGCTGGGCACAGACATTGTCGTTCTGCCTTTTTATCACCCCGTGCGCGCCGCAGAGGATATGGCGATGCTCGATGTGATTTCCGGCGGGCGCGCGATTTTTGGAGCCGCTATCGGTTACCGCCCGCCCGAGTTTGAGTTGTACGACGTCAGCCTCGACAATCGCGGCGCGCGCTATGTGGAGATGCTCAAGATTATGCGCCTGCTCTGGACGCAGGAAGAGGTGGAGTACAACGGGCGCTTTTTCAAGATCAAAGGCTGCATTGAGCCGAGACCTGTAAACCCCATCCCGATTTGGCTTGGTGGTTGGGGAGAGCTTTCACTGAAACGCGCGGCGCAACTGGGCGATGCCTGGGTGCCAGGTCCTACGGCGAATTTAGAGAAACTGCTCAATGCACAAAAACAATATCGCGCGTTTCTAACAGATGCCGGCAAAAATCCAGCAGACGTGCCTAACCCCCTGACCCGTGAAGTCGTGATCGCTGAGACACGCGAACGGGCACTGGAAATCGCCGAAAAATATGTGATGGTGAATTATCGAGATGAGTACGGAGGAGGCTGGAAACATCCCCTCATTGGATCACAGGATCAGACGGCAATTGCCCTGGAATCACTCAGCGAGGATCGCTTCATCATAGGGAATCCAGAGGACTGCATCGCCCGCATCCAGCGCTTCGTGGATACGTTTGGCGTGGACCATCTGATCTGTCGCCTGTACTTCGCAGGGATGCCGCACGATCACATCATGACAGAGCTCAAATTGCTGGCGAAGGAAGTTTTCCCGGCATTCCGGTGA
>DATFHE010000030.1:0-3916 GCA_035248745.1 Anaerolineales bacterium
TCCAGAATCAGGGAAGGACTCTGAAAATTCGCAAACGCCTCGCGCAAATTCGTGCGAAACGCTCGAAATGCTGACACGTTATGCACCGCAGGCAAACCGATGACCTTCGCTAAAATCCATTTGATGCCTGCCGTCATCGCGTTACGCCATAAACTCTGGGGCAATTTTCGTGGTGCACCATACACCACGTCGTACCCTTCTTCCAACTTTGCCAGCAGTTGCGGAACTTCTGCGGGCGGGTGCTGCAAATCCTGATCCATGGTCACAACAATCTCATACTGCGCAGCTCGTACGCCGCACAGCGTTGCGTTGTGCTGCCCATAATTGCGCATCATCTGTATTCCCCTCACGCATGGATATTCACGCGTCATTGTTTGAATGCGTTCCCAACTGTCATCCGGGCTGCCATCATTGACAAGGATGATCTCATAGGTTTCGGTGAATGTCGGTAGCGTGCGGGTAAGCTCTTCCACCAGTGGTGCGATAAAGGTCTCCCCTCTATAGATGGGTACAACAACGGAAAGGTTCATACGGGAGACAATTCTACCATCCGCTTTACAGGCGGACTCCGTGCCGATCCGTCAGCAGCAGGAGGGTACGCGCCACTTCCGCGGATTTACGTTCCTCTTCCCAGCCGAGGGCGTTCGCAAGAGCCTGCGCCAATTCCTCAATCACTTCTCCGTTGACGCGCCCTAGCATCGCGAGCATCGAACGCCGGAGTAGAAAATCATCCAGATGGCAGACTTTTTCGTGCTGAGCAATAAAGATCACTTCGCGCAATGAGTAGTCTGGCAAGGACTTAAAGATGAAATCTGTACCGCCGTTCATGTAGGTAGCGATGGTCTCTGCTCGTGTGCCGTATCGCTCGAATAATATTTTCAAGCGCTCACGCGTCAAACCGGTCCAGGCGGAGAGGCTTTCGATCTGACTCTGCATCTCACCGGGGTCGCGCGGGTAGCCGCGTCCGCCACCAATGGGCAGATCGCGCGTAGATTTTTTACGCTTCCACCCCAGGTGAGCCAGCGCCTTGTCGGCTGCCTGCTCGGAAAAGGCGCGAAAGGACGTCCATTTCCCGCCCACGAGCGAATAGACCGGGAACCGCAGATTCGTCCAATCTCCGCTGAGGACTTCGATACTGTGGTCGCGTGAGATTTGAGAGGCGCTCTTCGCGTTCGAGCGGGGTAACGGGCGAACACCCGAGTATTGGAACACAATATCCTCGCGCCTTAAGTGGATGCCGGGAAAGATACGTCGCGTCAGACTCAAAAAATAATCAATTTCCTCATCTGTGCAAAGTGCCTCATCGGGGTTTTCCATCGGGATGTCCGACGTGCCGATTAACACGCGTTCATAGAGAGGGTAAATCAGCACGATCCGTCCATCTTCATTTTCAAAGAAGAATTCATACTCCCCGATTGCCTGACGAAGCTCATCGTGTTTCACCACAATATGCGAGCCCTTAGTGCCACCGATAAACCGCGTAGACAGTCCCAGTTCCGTATTGGTGAAATCGATCCATGGACCTGCGGCGTTGATGACAAGTTTCGGGCGCACATGGTATGTCTCAGTGGTCAACTCATCTCGGAGCATGATAGTGTCTTCACTTCCGCCGATCATGCTGACGTAGTTGAGGGCATGTGCATTCGGATTTTCTGACTCGGCGTCGAGGATTAAGTCCATTGCCAGGCGTTCGGGCTGGAGGATGGCACCGTCGTAGTACACAGCTGTGTTGACAATATTCGGGTTCAGCTGTTTCCACCTCTCGAGAGACTGCTGGCGTGAGAAGAACTTGTGGCGGGGTACGGTGCGCTGCTTCCCTGTGTAGGCATCGTACAGAATCAAGCCAAGCTTGATGATCAAGGAACCGCGTTCGGAAGGCTTATCCAGCAATCGGAAAAATTTGAGCGGTGCATTCAGAATCCCGGAGAACCGCTTGAAGATTGGAATTGTGGTTGGGAGCGGTTTGACCACATGCGGCGCGTTCTCCAGCATCCGGTTACGTTCCCCCACCGCCTCACGCACAAGACGAAACTCGCCGTTTTCGAGATAGCGGATACCGCCATGTGCCATGTGGGATGACGCCGAGCTCGCGCCGGAGCAAAAATCACTTTTTTCCACCAACAGAACATCCACCCCATTGATCGCAAGATCACGAAATGTACCAATGCCGTTGATGCCCCCGCCAACGATCAATACAGAAACCTCAGGGTTACTCTTAAGAGTAGAGAGAATCTCGTGACGATTCATCGCTTTCGTTCCGCCTTCCCATGTTCCATGTTGAATTGATAACGGATAATTCACTCAACCCAATCAAATGTGCGCGTGACAGCTTTTTTCCAGCCGGAGTATAACGTCGTTCGCTGTCCGGCGTCCATGGCAGGGATCCACTCCTTGTCCTTGCCCCAATTGGCACGCAGTTCTTCGTAATCTTTCCAGAATCCCACCGCCAGCCCTGCCGCGTACGCCGCACCCAGTGCAGTCGTTTCAGCGACCTTTGGGCGGATGACGGGAACGTCGAGAAGATCAGCCTGGAACTGCATCAACAGCTCATTGAAGACCATCCCACCGTCCACCTTGAGAGCCGTTAGCCTGACCCCTGAGTCGGCTTCCATCGCGTCCAGCACTTCGCGCGTCTGATAAGCGGTCGCCTCGAGAGCGGCGCGAGCGATATGTGCCTTGGTGATATAACGCGTCATCCCAAGGATCGCGCCGCGCGCGTTCGATTTCCAGTAAGGCGCATACAAACCGCTAAACGCCGGCACAAAATAGATGCCGCCGCTATCCTCAACGGTTTTCGCCAGCGACCCCACCTCCGCCGAGGATTGGATGATTCCCAGGTTATCTCGCAGCCACTGCACGAGCGCGCCGGTGATCGCGATCGACCCTTCCAGGGCGTACACCGCGTTCTCATCGCCGATCTTATATCCCAGCGTTGTGAGCAAACCAGAGCTGGAGGGAACGGGTTTTTCACCCGTGTTCAACAGCATGAAGCAGCCTGTGCCATAGGTATTCTTCGCTTCGCCCGGGTTGAAACAAGTCTGCCCGAACAAGGCGGCATGTTGATCGCCAAGGTCGCCCGCTACAGGAACATTTTCCAGCGGCGGGCAGCTGCCTTTTCTTACAGAGCCATAGATTTCAGAGGACGACCGAATCTCAGGTAGCATCGCGCGTGGAATGCCAAGCAGGCTTAATAGTTCATCATCCCAGTCCAGGGTGTTAAGATCCATCAATATAGTTCGTGAGGCATTGGTCACATCTGTAATATGCTGACCGGTCAGATTCCAAATGAGCCAGGTATCGATGTTGCCAAATAATAGCTGTCTATTTTCTGCTTTCTCACGCGCATCTTTCACGTTATCAAGGATCCATTTGAGCTTGGGTCCCGAAAAATAGGTAGCAAGAGGCAGACCGGTCCTGGCTCGAAATCGATCCTGCCCGCCGTCACGGGCGAATTCATTAATGATGGAGTCCGTGCGCGTGTCCTGCCAGACAATAGCATTATAGATTGGCTTGCCAGTTTCTCTCTCCCAGACAACCGTTGTCTCGCGCTGATTCGTAATCCCTACTGCCAGGATATCAGATGCAGAAAGGTTTGCGTTCCGCATAGCGTCTGTGATGACTTCCTGAGCCTTTTGCCAGATCTCCAGAGCATCGTGTTCCACCCAGCCTGGCCTGGGATAGATTTGCTGGTGTTCCTTTTGAGAAGCTGCAATCACATTTCCCCCATGATCGAAAATCATACAACGAGTGCTTGTCGTTCCCTGGTCAAGCGCGGCAATGTATTTGGACATGGCTCACCTCGTTTCCATTTTATAACAAAACGTCCCCGCTTAAAATGGCGGGGACAATTCTTTGTGAGACGCTGACAAGATCAACGGATCGTTGGCTTAACCCATAGCTCGTTCGACATCTTCAT
>DATFHE010000031.1:0-4704 GCA_035248745.1 Anaerolineales bacterium
GAAACGGTGGGCGGCAGCGTATCGACGCCGGACCAGGATGTCGTAGACGATCTTGGAGAGGCGGCTGGTCTAACGTACCGGGATGGCGAGCCACTCGACTACGATGCCAAAGTTCTGGATCGAGATCGCAACCGTTGGGAACTGAATCCCGCTTCTGCCCTCGATCAAGACAAAGAGCTTCCCGACGAGGAAGACCTGGAAGATGAAGAGGATGACGAATTGAAAAGCCTGGACGAACTGGAGGAAGAGGAAAACGAAGACCTGGAAGATGACGAATTGGACGGCGAGGACGTGGATGATGAGGAACTTGACGACGATGGGCTAGACGAGGAGGATGAGGACGACTTTGACGACCTGGAAGATGAAGAGGATGACGAGGCATAACAGGGGTGTCTACACAGATAAGGAGAGAATATGGGATTTGACCAATATCATGAGCCGCCGGAAGAGCTTTCTGAGGAAACACGCACTTACGTTCGTGTCATTCAATCGTTGATCGAGGAAGCTGAAGCGATTGATTGGTACACCCAAAGGCTGGCTGTGGAGAAGGATGAGGAAGCACGCGCAGTGATGAGCCAGGCGCAGAAGGAGGAATTTATCCATTTTGGGATGGATCTTGAATTTTTGTTACGGCGTACTCCGGTCTGGCGCGGTATTTTGCGCAATATCCTTTTCAAAAAGGGAGACCTGATCGAACTGGCAGAGAAGGCTGAGGAGACAATCGAGGAGGACGAATAACGTCCTCTGGATTCGGATGACTGCTCAATCAACCGTGTATGGTGGAGCAGCTATTCAGGAGGTGTGTTATGCGATTTTTAAAAGGTGCTGATGTGTTTACTGCAACCGGCGAGAAAATAGGAAGCGTCAGCCGGATTGTGATCGATGCCAAGACCCGGGATGTGACAGATCTGGTCGTCGAAAGAGGTTCTTTACTAAGCACGGAAGAAAAAGTGATCCCTGTTGGCTTAGTCGATCTTGAGAATGAAGATCGTATTACGCTGCGGGAAACGAATCAGAATGTGGACGATTTCCTCGATTATGAGACAACCCACTACGTCCCCGTAGAGAATGCGGGTGCCCCCTATGAAAATATGGAAGCCAATTATTGGTACCCACCCGTCAATTTCCAGTTGCAGGTGCCAAGAGTAGGGTTGATTTCTGATGCAGTCCCCGATCAGGTCGCGCAGACCCAACCGAGCATCCCAGAGGGACGCGTTGCCATTTCGGAGGGAGCGCAAGTGCTGAGTGCAGACGATGAGCACATTGGGAATGTGGAGCAGGTCATTGCCGACTCCGAAAGCAATACAGTGACTCATTTTGTGGTGGGAAAAGGTTTCTTACTTAAAGAACATAAATTGGTTCCTGCGTTCTGGGTCACAACGATGGATGGAGATAAGCTCCGGTTATCCGTTGAGGCGCGCCAGTTTGAAAAGTTACCGGATTACAATCCTGATTAAAGAGCAAGGCGGGCTGCCTGCGAAGCGCAACCCGCCGAGTTGAAAGCTGACTGGTAGCTACGGCTGGACAGAAGAAACGGTTTGCTGCGCTGCCGTTTCTTCCACTTGTAATGTAACATACTGATTTGCCTTTTTATCTTCAATCGCTTGCTCGTAAACACCAAGCAGTTGCTGACTCAGTTGGTTGACATCAAACGTCTTGGCTTTCTTGAGTGCCTGATTGCTCAGGCGTTTGATTCGCTGCGGGTCAGATAAAAGTTTATTAAGCCCTTTTGCGAGGGCGTCCGAATTATTTTCTACTAAGAATCCCTGCTTCCCATGCTCAACGATATCATGAGTCCCGGGCCCGTCTACGGCGACGACAGGCAGTCCGGCGGCCATCGCTTCAATCGTGACGAGTCCCTGAGTCTCAGTGACCGAAGCGAATGCGAATACATCTGCGGCTTTTAGATAGCGTGGGATTTCGCCAAACGGCAGGGCACCTGTAAATGTAACTCGGTCTGTGACACCTAATTCGGATGCCAGAGTCTCCAGGCTTGGACGTGCGCTCCCATCCCCGATCAGCACCAGGCGGATACTGGGATGTTTCTCGCAGGCTTTGGCAAACGCACGGATTAACGTGTCCCAATTCTTTTCGGGCGCCAGTCGACCTACCGAGATCAGGACAGTTTCATCCCGCCAGCCTTTCTCCGAGCGCAGCGCTTTGCCATCGGCATTCAGAAATGGGTCGAGATTTGTCCCCGTGGGAATCACGCTATAACGCTCGTGCAGGCCATAATTCCGAACTAAAATGTCACGCATGCTCTCCGAAGGGATGATGATATGCTGGCACTTCTGCATGAACTCCGCTAACCATCTATGGACGGCATTCTTTAAGAAGTCCTGAACTGCTTCCTGCGGGAAGGGAACATAATGGGTATATTCCCAGTACTGGGTGTGAAAGGTAAATATGAGAGGCAGGTCCAGTTCTGCTGCCTTACGCGCGGCGGTTTGCCCAAGCAGAATTGGATGGTGTGTATGGATCACGTCGAGCTTGAGAATCGGCAGTAACTGGTCTACGAAAGGGGACATGGGAAGGGCGGTAGAAATCTCCCCCAACGGAAGCGACAGGCTGGGATAGCGAAAAATGAACGGTTCCGTATCTTTGTAGTTGGAATCAGATTGGGCAAAAATAAAAACATTGTGCCCATGTTTCATCAGGTTCTCTCGAAATGATGCCACAGACCTCACCACACCATTGACGACCGGGTGATAATAGTTGGTAAAAAATGCGATGTGCAAAGCCTACTCCGTTGTTTTGTGAAATAAACCCGATAAAAGGTTCGAAGCCTGTTCTTCATGCTGCTGATTTTCGAAGACGTGACAGGCATAGAGGATCATTCCTGCGTTCCAGGTAAGCGGTGCTTCCGCTGTATACCACATGCTCGAAAGAGGCTTGCCGTTGGGTCCGTGCACTTCATGGACCTGCCGGTCCTGTAGAACCACGTTCAGGATACGGGAGATTAACGTCTGCGCGGCTTCCATATGACCTGTCTTCACCAACGCGATCACATGCCAGGCACCGATCCAAAGCCAGGAGGCATCTGTGTGGTAATTCGCCACACCTCCGAGGAGATTTTCCAAGGCAATCAGATGCCGGGGGTACGAAGGATAGGTAACCCGCGTCGGTACAGGCTCTGCCATGCGAGCCTGCTCCATGACTCTCAGGATGCTTTCGGCTTGATCCTGCTTTGCCAGTCCCCAGGCAATCGCCAGCAAGTTCCCGTCGCTGCTCAAGTTTGATAAGTCATCACTGGTGACGAAGTATCCCAGGTCCTCACGCCAAAAATGACGGTTGATCGCGCTTGAAACATTCTCTGTCTGCGCGATATACGCCGCGGCGTCCTCATGCAAATTAAGTCTGCTCGCAGCGGTTGCCATCTCCGAGAGGGCCTTCCAGTAGACCACATTCGTGTAAAGGACACGCCCGTGCCGGGCAATCGAATCCGCCCAATCGGCAAAGGCTCCTTGATGGAGGAGGGGATCATCCACCGTGCCTTTCCGATAGGTTCCCAGCCAATTCATTGCCGCCTGCAGCTCCCCCCAATGCACTTCAATGAATTGTTTGTTGCCGCTTTCCTGCGTATATGCCAGCGCGGCAATCACCAGGAGCGCCTGCCCATCCAGCGAGGGCGCGCCGTGACCGCTAAGGTACTTCGGCTTGAGCATCAACTCGTTTGGCTGTTCACGCTCAAAATACGAATGCAGGAACCGGGTCACGACATTGACGGAATGCAGCTTGACCGGGAGCTGCCCCTGCGCGGTCTGATGATGGAAGAAGGCTTCCAGAGTCTCCTTCACGGGGTTATATTGTTTCAAGGTGAGCAGCCCAAAGGCGGCGAACCCAAAGTCACGCGCCCAGCTTTCGGAAAAGTTGCGGTAGCCCGCGTGCATCACCTCCTTGCTGGAGTGGGTGGTTAAGCGGCGCGGCTGAATCCCGGAGCGCAGGCTCTCCGTTGCAATGAAGACTGCCAGCGCTTCCTCGTTATCGAACTGTTCCTCCCCCATTCGAATCGCTTTGGAGATTAAGCGCGGACGGCGCAGAATGCCGAATAAATACTGGAACGTGAGCAGGGACGCCATTCCTGTTACTGTGCCGAACAGCGCCCCGCTCCAAAATCCGTATTGTGATGGTGTTCTTTGAGTCCGTTGCTTCGTCATTCGCTCTGATGCATCTTAAACGACATTTAGCTCGTTGATCACACTCGTGACGCCGCTCATTCCACGCACAATGGCTTCGGCGCGTTCCCGCGCATCCACCGTTGGGACAACCCCTGTCAAGGTGACGACTCCATTGCTATCCACTACATCGATGCGTGCGCCGCGCATCTCATTGATTTCGGACAGCGCCTCCTGGATCTGATGCTGAAAATCATACATTGGTTGGTTCATCGTCATCAATTCCTTTCTGTGTGATTGATTGAGTGCTGGCAATCGGTGGTACACGTTCATAATACCACTCGTTTTGCCGTGAGGGAATTTCTTCCAGGCTCTGAGACTCTGCTAAACGGCATAGCGCAGGATCACCGCAGTTTCACCGCCACCGGGCATCTGGTCTGGCGGCACCGCGAACACCTGTCCGGAATTCAGCAGGGTCTGGGTTGCTGCAAAATCGAAGAGATCTTCGTTCTCCGGGCCGGGTCCGTTTTCGAAAATGACCTTATCACTCTGCGCGTCATACCGTCCCCACTTCTGAATCTCGATGGGA
>DATFHE010000032.1:0-17157 GCA_035248745.1 Anaerolineales bacterium
TGTGCATCACGCGAATTGGAAGAGGAGATCGGCTATCGCGCCAGGCACCTCATTCCGCTTGCTTCCTATTTCTCCTCCGTCGGGTTTGCAGACGAACGCATGTATATCTTTCTGGCGCTGGACCTTGAGAAAACAACGCTCAATCGTCAAGCCGACGAGCGCATGCGCGAAATAACGATGCCTGTAGAGGAAATCCGAAAAAAACTCACCACGCAGAAATTTGATGATGCCAAAACCATCATCGGATTAAGGGAGTATCTGGCTTATCTTGAAGGAAAACAGGGGAACTAACCTTATGTTATGATTTGCGCCCGGCAGGACGCAAATCTATGTAAATTGCGAGAACGGAAACCCCAACATAGGAAGTAGAAAAATGGATCAACCGAACTTCCCTCAGAATGTCAATTCCGATATTTTGCCCACCAGTACGCTTGCCATCGTCAGCCTGGTCGCAGCAATTCTAGGGTTCACCATTGTTCCGGTGATTGGAACAATGGTGGCGCTCATCACGGGCTACATGGCGCGTGGCGAAACACGTTCCATCCCACCCAGGGCGTCGGGAGATGGATTGGCTACCGCGGGGATCATCATGGGATGGGTTCAGGTGGCGCTGTTTGTCATCGGCATTTGCTGCGCGATCGCTTATTTCGTATTTATTGTTGGGATTTTTGCCGCTTCGGGCGGCCAATGAGCCTCAGCGTATTTCCGTCTTATCGCGCGGAAAATACGGGTTAGAATTAATCTTCAATCACTACTACGAAAGGAGAAACGATCATGGGTAACACGGGTAAGAAAGATAAAGGCAGCAAAGAACAGAAGAAAAAGCCCAAGTTGAATATCAAGGAGAAACGCAAGTTGAAGAACGAAAAGAAAAACAAATAGATATCGGCAGCGATATTTTTAGCATCGAGACACCAGGATGAATAGCCTGGTGTCTCTTTTATCTGCTTCCACGAACGCACTCAGGGAGCCACTGTGACGGTGAACGCATCGGGCAGTACGACAAACGTGTTGTTCGGGTTCGTTACCCGCACATCCCATGCCTGTGTGATGTCGCCAGCTACGGTTGCTGTGTTGACCATTGCGACGATCGTATTGGCGTTGACCACCTGAATTCCTGTGACTTGAGGCGCAGTTCCTTCTGCACCTTCAAACAGGACGGTGGCTCCATTGGCGAAGGCTGTGCCGCTCACGGTCACGTTGACGGTGGTGTTTGCGGGCGCCGTATTTGGTGTAAGGCTTAATATGTTTAACTGTGCCGTCGTGGGCGTAACTGTAAGGGTCGGGAGCGAAGGCGCAGTGGCTGTCAGAGTGGCCGTGGGCAGATTTGCTGTAGGCGAGACCTGTGTGTTTGTAGGCAGAGGGGTCACTGTCACGGCGGTCGCAGTTGGCGGAACGACAGTGAATATCTGTGTAAGGGTAGATGTTGAGATAGTCGGGACAATGCCAAGCGTAGGGGAAGGGATGGGAGAGGCCGTCGGTGTGATCATGATCGGACTTCCAAATTCGCGCCAGCCTAAGTCGGGTGCTGCCCCGATAAACCCGGTAAGGGGGTTCGCCGGGATGAGTTCTCCGCTGACCGCCGCGTATTGAGCCACACCCTTATCGATCGCGGGAGAGGATGATTGCAGGAGCAAGCCGCTGAAATCATCGTCCACGGTTTCCCAGGTGCCGTCTGGGCCCGGGTTCGGCGCGGCAACAAAGAGCGGATCTTGGCCCGTAATGTTGCCTGCTCCCATCGTGCTCTGATCGGAATCCAGGATGTTATTAAAGAACAAGGTGTATGCGACAACCGAATTTGCGCCCGGCAGTCCCTTCACTCGCCAAACGCCTCGCCCTGCCGAATTGGCGATGATATTGTTGAACGCAACCAGGTCATCCCCGCCGGAAATGCCATGACTGTTTCCATAGAACGTATTGTTGAACACACGCACAGGTTCCACCACGTCCGCGCCGGAGAAATCTTCTACCGTGTTGGCATTCGACATAAGGCCAATGCCCGCCTTTTGACTATTCGCGATCAGGTTACCAATGATCACAAACCGACGGTTAGTATTCTGTGGGTTGTCTGGAAAATCAATCAGTTGAATGCCGTTCTCCCGGCTGCCGATGATCATGTTGTTCCAAATATTAACGTCGACGAGCGCGGGAGGGGAGGGTTTGTCCTGCAAGTTGACTTCGATCCCATCATCGGCGGCATACAGGATGCGGTTATTCTCAATCAACAGTGGCCGGTCTGTATTGTCCAAATGGATGGCGTCATCGCCGGGTTTGAAATAAACATTATTACGATTGGCGCCTCCTGCACCCCACTGGTAATTGACCTGATCTGAAGAGGCGAGGAAAAGGTTGAATTCCACAATAAACGGTGATGAGGATTGTATACCAACAGTATTGCTTCGAATAGCAAAGCCGCGCACTATAGGCATTTGCGTAAGGTTAGGAGGAATGGTGATTGCCACCCCTCCACCGCCCTCGATGACCGTTGTGTTGTTTGCCGGGTTGGCAGAGTCAAAGGAGGCTGCCGTCAGAATAATTGGCCGCTCGAGGACCACGTTCTCATTGTACGTGCCAGGTTGCACCTGGACAATGTCGGCAGTATCGGCGGCATTGATCGCGGATTGAATAGTAGGATATTCCTCCGGGACCCTCAGAACGGTCGCTGCCTGTCGCTGCCGGTTAAGAGCCAGAGCACCTGCAGCGATACCAATGATCAGGATACAAAAAATAATGACCATAATCGGCAGAAGGCTGGCTTTGAATTGTCGCTCATGCATTTATGCCTCCACGACTCCCAATTTCAAAGAGATAAATTTTCCATGCCTAGGAATACGGAAATAATCTGAACGGGAGCAAAATAACAGCGTTTCCTGCCCTCATTTGAAACAGACAACCGGAGCACGCTTATCCTGTAAAACGATTTCATGGTCGAGTTGTTCCTTCGTTAATTTAATAGCTCTTAATCTTGAACAAGATAAGGAAAGGAAGACTGGTCTTTCGTATCTCAATCGACTTGAATGAGCGGATTTTTAAACTCCTTTCAGTTGGCTCTTATGTTGTTTGTTTAAGATTAATTCAGGTTATGGGGATGTATGTGTTGCTGCTTTCACTTTGACTTAAAAAGTCAATACGACTAAAAGGAGTAAAGTATGCTTTTGAATCAAACTGCCAGCCGACGTTCATTGCTCATTTTGTTGTTGATTGCATTCAGCATTTCCATGATTGCAGCTACACCCCTTAAGCAGTTTCCGAATGTAATTCGTTTGCCAAACGGTTTCCAGCCAGAGGGCATCGCTTCTGGAAAAGGCACCACCTTTTATGTTGGATCGATCCCCACGGGTACAATCTATCGTGGTGATTTCCGGACTGGAAAAGGCGATGTCCTGGTCCCTGCCCAAGAGGGACGCGCCGCAATCGGGCTCAAGTACGATGAGCGTACGGGATTGCTCTTTGTCGCGGGGGGACCCACTGGTTTTGCTTATATATACAATGGTGAGACTGGTGAGAATGTTGATGAAGTTCAGCTGACAACAGGACCGGCTTTTATCAACGATGTCGTGATTACAAAAGATGCTGCGTATTTCACAAACTCTATGCAGCCTGTGTTATACCGTGTACCGCTAAGAAACAATGGTAAATTGCCGGGAAACCTCAGAGTGGAAGAACTCCCGCTTACCGGTGATTATGTGTTTACCCCCGATGCATTCAATGCGAATGGGATTGCAGCCACACCGAATGGCGATACATTGATCATCGTCAACAGTGTGGATGGTCTACTCTATAACGTAGATCCGAAGACAGGCGAGGCAACGCTCATTGACTTAGGTGGAGATACTGTGCCCAATGGCGATGGTATCTTATTGCAGGGCAGGACTCTTTACGTCGTGCAGAACCAGTTGAATCAGATTGCCGTAGTGAATTTAAAAGCTGATTTTACGAAGGGCACGATTGTGGACACCATCACTGATTCGGATTTCCGCGTGCCTACGACAATTGCTCGTTTTGGTGACTCACTTTATGCAGTCAATGCCCGCTTTGGAACCCCACCCACCCCGGACACTAAATATGAGGTTGTGCGCGTACCTATAAGATAACAACTGATCTTGAGCGGCTCTCCGAAAGGAGAGCCGCTTTCTTTACACCCTTATTGCGTTTGAAGCTGGAGCGCGTATGCTGCAATGCCAAATGCAATCGCCACATTAAATGATTTCTTTTCCCCGCGCATCGGGATAGAAATGATCTGGTCACACAGATCGAGCAGCTCAGGATCTACACCTGTCACTTCGTTGCCAACGATCAAAACAAAACCATCCTTTTCACCAGTTATGTTTCCGATGTGACTCAGTTCAACAGAGCGTGCCTCCTTCTCCAATCCGTGAACCTTCCACCCTTCAGTTCGTAAACCCTTAACCCACCTTACCGCATCCTTATGATAAGACCACGATACAGAATCCTCCGCACCAAGGGATGTCTTGGTCACAGCTTCGTTTTCTGGAGTGGGCGTGATGCCGCATAAATATGCGTGGCTGAATCCGAAGCCATCTGCGCTGCGCAGGATCGAACCAACATTCCATGCCGAGCGGATGTTGTCAAGCAGTACGGCAATATTCTTTCTTCTATATCCATCTTCGTACAGAGCGTGGGGTTCAGCCATCAATTGTCGGCGGAGTGCGACACGAGTCTCGCCCATGCAAACGGGGCAGCGCGTGCCGAAGGGATGGGCCTCTACAAGAGGATAACGGAGTCCGCAGGAGTTACAGATCCTGATCTCGTAAGCGCGGATTGGCATGGGGGCATTATACATGCTACAATTTGAGTATGCATCGGGTGGTTCCAGAATTGATCGTGGAAAACTATAGAAAAGGGTGTTATAGCGGGGAATTTCAGGCTGTTAGCATGTTCCTGGATCTTTCAGGCTTTTCCACTATGACCGATGAGCTCATGCAGTATGGGCAGCACGGTGCGGAAGTTCTTGCCGGATTGATGCACGGTGTGTTCGACCCGCTCGTCGAAAGCATCTTTGATTACGGGGGAAAGATCATCGGGTTTGCCGGCGATGGCATTCTGGCGCTATACCCCGGCGAAGGAGATGCAAGATCGACCGCTCTCCGGGCGCTCACCTCCGCTTTTGTCATTCAGAATCGTTTTAAGCAAAACCCTGCGCGCCAGACCATCTATGGCGATTTTTCGATTACCGCAAAGATAGGCCTGGGATTTGGCTCTGTATCGTGGGGAATCCTGCGCTCTGCACAGGAGGAGCAGGCAGCTTATTATTTCCGTGGGAGCGCAGTGGATGAATCAGCCGAGGCGGAACATCATGCCAGAGCCGGAGATATTCTCCTGACCAGAAGCAGTTGTGAACTGCTGCAGGAAGCGATCGAGTCCACACCTCATGGAGAGTTCCAACGTTTTACTGGTTTTCTCATTGAGACACCACACCCTGTTCCCGTCACCTTTCCTTCCGTCGATTTGCACATCGCCCGGTTGTTTATGCCAGAGGATGTGATTGCAAATGATGTGCGCGGCGAATTCCGCCAGGTGGTAAATCTCTTTATGCGCTTCCCGGACCTTTCCAGTGAAGTGCTGCAGCACTTGATGAGCACGGTGTTCGAGTTGCGGAATCGCTATGGTGGTTTGGTAAGCCGCCTTGACTTTGGCGATAAAGGCTGCAATATGCTCATGCTATGGGGCGCGCCAAAAGCATATGAGAATGATATTGGTCGCGCCTTGAATTTCTTGCTGGACCTTAAATCCGCGATGGATTTTCCAATCACTGCAGGTGTCACGTATTACACCTCTCACGCGGGTTACCTGGGAAGCTCCCTCTACGAAGATTACACCTGTTATGGCTGGGGCGTGAACCTGGCTTCGCGCTTCATGATGAGCGCACAACCCGGTGAGATTTGGGTGGACGATCGAATCGCGCGGCGGGTTGCCAGGCGGTTTGAGCTCGACTTTGTTGGCGCGCAGAACTTCAAAGGATTTGCCTCCGAGCAGAAAGTCTATTTGCTGCGCGGGTACACACAGTCGTTTGAGCCTCACTACCAGGGGGAAATGGTTGGACGTAAAGAGGAGTTATCGCGATTGGCAGATTTCGCAGAACCGTTGTGGCAGGGCAAGTTTGCCGGACTGCTGCTGATATCCGGGGAGGCGGGCATCGGCAAAGGTAGGCTCGTCCATGAATTTCGCTCATCTCTCAGGCAGAAAGGAAAAAAGGCTCTCTGGGCGATTTGCCAGTCCAACCAAATCCTGCGGCAGTCTTTCAACCCGCTGCGAAGCTGGCTGCTCCGATATTTTGGCATCGCTCATCACCAATCCGTAGAAGAACAAAAACAAAGCTTTGATGCAAAGCTGGATGACCTGCTCGAGTCGATTCCGGATTCTATGTTGGTGTTGGAGTTGCAGCGCACTCGTTCCATTCTCGGAGCTTTACTGAACCTGTATTGGGAGGAGTCCCTCTACGAACAGTTGGATGCGGAAAGCCGATACAACAACACGTTCCTTGCCTTGATTGCATTGCTCAAAGCGGAGAGCCTGCGCCAGCCGGTGATTCTGTTCTTAAAAGACCTTCAATTCACGGATAACGATTCAAGAGATTTCCTGCCGCGGTTGAAGCGCGCGATCCTGGCGGCAGGCGAGTCCTATCCGATTGCGATTCTTGTGACAACGCGCCCGCCAGGGGAGGGTCTCGCACAAGACCTGATCGACGCGCGGATTGATTTGCGCGCCATCACCCCTGAGGTGGTAGCTCATCTGCTGGAAATCAGGCTGGGTGGCCCCGCGGCGCCTGACCTGGTGGACTTCGTGGTGGACCGCTCGGAAGGGAATCCATATTTTGCGGAGCAGATCCTGCTCTATTTGCAGGAGGAAAACCAGATTGAAACCAGTGAAGCAGGCTGGAGACTGGTTCAGGAGATCGAAGAAGGACTTTTGCCGGGCGATATTCGTTCTGTCCTCGTGGCGCGCCTCGATCAGCTCCCGCATGAAGTCCGAGAGACGATCCAGACCGCCTCTGTGCTGGGACGTGAGTTCGAGATCCCGCTCCTGGAATATATGGGGCGCGAGAGTCAACTGCTGCCTCGTCATCTTTCTGAGGCAGAGCAGGCAGGGGTCTGGGCTCCATCTGATGATCTGCACTATATCTTTTCACAAGGTTTGCTGTGCGACGCTGCCTATGAAATGCAAATGCAGTCTAGAAGAAGAGAGCTGCATACCCTTGCTGTTGAGGCGCTGGAACATCTATACGGTGAGGTGAAAAGCCGTTATGCAGAACTTGCTCATCATGCCAGGTATGCCGGGCTCACCTCCAAAGCGCAGAAGTACCACAGGCTGGCTGGCACTATTGCAGCAGAGTCTTACCAGAACCATCAGGCAATCGACTACTACAAGCATGCACTGGCGTTTACACCGCTCAACGACCTAAGCGCTCAATTTGACATATTGATCGAACGTGTAGAAATCTTTAATCGTCTTGGCAACCGCGCTGCCCAACGAAGGGACTTGGAGACCCTTGAAAAGCTGGCAGGTCAATTAGATGACCGGCAGCGTTTAGCAAAGGTAAGTATGTTGTATGCTCATTACTTTATCTCCGTTGGCGATTATCCGGCTGTCATTCAAAGGTCAGAGCATGTTATAGCGTTAACTCGTGTTGATGCGGATGTGGACATCGTACTGGATGTCTATCGAGTGTGGCCCCTGGCTCTTTTACGTCAGGGTAAGTTAGAAGGCGCCATGAACATCGCCCAGGAAGGCAGGCGCCTTGCTCAATTATACGGGGATGCCACAAAGGAAGCCTATATTCTCAATGCCATGGGATTGATCGCGATCGAGCAGAAGGATCCCGCTATTGCACATGGATATCTCGAACAGGCACTGGCGATTGCCATCAAGGAAGGGGATCGCCGCCTCGAATCGAGGACGTTGGGCAATCTGGGAAATTCGTCCGGGTACGTGCGACAGGACTATGACGCTGCACGCCAGTATTATGAAAAAGCATATGCAATTATGCACGAATGTGGAGAACGTTCCTCCGCCTGTGTCACACTGGCAAATTTGGGATGGGCTTCGGGAATGATAGGAGATTTCCATTCCGCCCATTTGTATCAGGAGCAGGCTTTGTTGATTGCGCGCGAAGTCGGCAATATCTATCTTGAGACATATACGCTGATCAACCTGAGCGCCATTACAGGGATCGTGAACGAAGCGAACGCCTCATTAGAGTTCGCTCGACAGGCATTGGAACTCTCGAAAACGGCGGGCGATCGCTCCGGGGAGGCATGGTCTTTGCTTTACATGGGCTATGCTTATTTGCTTTTGGACGACCTTCAACGATCAGAGGACGCGTTTCGGCACTCGATTACCATCCGAGAGGAGCTCCAACAATCAGGAATGCGGATCGAATCTCTGGCTGGGTTGGTGCTATCACTCCTGGCGAAGGGTGATCTCTTACTGGCAGCAAAAGCAAGTGAGGAAATCATCGCCCACCTGGACAAAGAAGGCTCCTTTGACGGAGCCGAAGAGCCATTGCGTATTTATTACGCATGCTATCTCGCGCTTGAAAAAGCAGGAGACTTGCGTGCAAGACGGGTTCTGCATTCTGCAGCCCACGTACTTGAAGCGCAAGTCTCAAGGATGAGAGACGAGGAATCCCGCCAGATGTATATTAGAAACGTTCCGTGGCGGCTGGCGATCCGACAACTGGCTGACGAAAAAATTGCCGTGATTAAGGATAGTGACCTACCGGAGGATCCCCGATCTTAAGATAGGCTTTTACTCTTTGCTTATTTCCCTTATTCGCCGTTGGTTCAAAGTTGACTGGATGTATTGTTCCTTTGCTACCGCCTTTGCCCTGAAGATAATAGTAAACCTGTGAGTTTGGATCGTCGGGCTTATTGAATTTTAGGACATAGTCATGAGGTAATTCTGGAACATCACTCCCATCCTTTTTGATTGTATAGGAAGCAAACCACGTATAGCTTTTACTGGTTGGAAAGTCATTTAGTGCTGCAGCCAGTTTTTCCTCATCCGTGTAAACTTCGTATTTTGGGTCTAATTCTTCTAAATCTGTGTCCATTATGCCGCCCAGCTTGTGATTTTTATCCTTTTCGTCAAATTCTATTTTTGCCATTTTGTCCTCCTTTGGGATTTGATCCCTAATTTCAGGTATTATTTCCCATTCGGAAATATACGCCGTACTTTCGTAAACCCCGTATTTGTATGAAAGCCTCGTCATTTCGGAAACTTTATAATCTCATCGAGTTGTATGCGCCATATTATTTTCCATAAACCTTACGGAGTTCTCTCTCAGTTCACCGATGAGGGCACAGGTCACCCCACGCTAAAGCAATACATTAATGTGCCTGATATATATGCGGCAGGCCGCCTGGACCGTGATAGCGAAGGGTTGCTGCTCCTCACCGATGACGGTGCGCTGATCAAGCAGCTGACAGACCCGAAGCATCATGTCGAGAAAACGTACTGGGTGATGGTGGAGGGCGATCCGACGTCAGAGAAATTAGCCCAACTGGAACGCGGAATCCAGTTGAAGGATTATCGGACACTGCCCGCAAAAGCCCGCGTCATCCCTGAGCCCACCCTCTCGCCGCGCGCCAAGCCAGTGACTCCACACGGTCCCACAGCATGGATCGAGATCAAGCTGCGTGAAGGCAAGAAGCGCCAGATCCGCCACATGACTGCCGCCGTGGGGCTGCCTACGCTTCGTCTCATCCGCGTGGCAATCGGGCGCGTGCGATTAGGGGATTTGGGATCGGGCAAATGGCGCGACTTAACTTCAGGGGAGATAAGTTCTCTCAAGTCTAAGTCAAATCGATGACATCGGGCGTCTGAACCATCTAACCCTGCCCCCTCTGGAAGCATCCGTCAGTGACTCCCACCTTTGGAAAAAAAACAAGCCCATCCAACTGGATGGGCTTGTTTCATCTTTTACTGCGGCAGTGTATACCGCAAAATGCGGTTGTTCCCTGCGTCCGTGACCCAGATGAATCCTGCCGGGTCCACAGCGACGCCTGCAGCAAGACCAATCTGATCTGGTCCGTTTCCGAAATCGCCCCACGTCCGCACAAATTCTCCATTTTCGGTGAATTCGATCACGCGGTAGCCTTCGGGGTCGGTGATAAATACGTGTTTATCCGGGCTCACAGCTATGAACGGTTTGTTCTCCAGGGACTGCCCAAACCATGCGTTGACGTCCCATTGTTGGAGCGGGAAGTACTGGCTTCCATCCTCGTTGGGAGTAAAGGACTGGATGCGCTGGTTCCAGGTGTCGGTCACATAGACCGTTCCATCCTCAGCGGCAGCTACACCCACAGGCTCGTCAAACTGACCCGGATCCAGGCCTGCTGTTCCAAACTCCGTCAGGAAATTGCCCTCCTCATCGAAAACGGCAATACGCTTGTTGCCAGTGTCGGCAACGAAGACGTGTCCCTGCGAGTCCACGGCGATACCGCGCGGCCCCCAGAAATAACCATTGGAAGCCGGGTCTTCGGGGAAAGGTTGTCCATATTGCCCCCAGGTGGTCACAGGATCCCCTTCCGCTGTGAATTTTTGAACGCGATGATTCCAGGTATCCGTCACATAGACTGAGCCATCGGGCCCCACCGCCACGCCCCATGGTTCGTTGAACGTGCCCACAGGAGCATCCAGGTTGGCGTTGTCCGCAAACGTACCCCACTCCTGCAACAGGGTTCCATCGCCTGAAATATGCAAAATACGGTGGTTGCGCGAATCGGCAACATAAATGTCTTCGTTGAGTCCGGCAGCAATCGAGCGCGGCGCGTTCAAACCGAGCGGCGGATAACGGTCTGCATCAAATATCTGGTCGGCGGGAATCATCACTGTGCCTGACTCGTAGGGATCGACTGTGACCGGCGCATCGGCAGGCCCGACGCCATAGTTCCAGATTTTTGCCGCGACGTCCTTGCGCACGTAGAGCCGCATCTGGTCAGCCGGCTGCCAGGTGGTCAGTGTCATCGAAGTGCTGTCGATTGCCTGTGAGTATGTTGTGTAATCACGGTCAAACCAGATATCGAAAATACCTTCGCGAATCTGCGGGTTTGTGATGGCATTCAACACGCGGGTCCGATCGAGATTGAAGTAATCCTGATTGGGCCACCACATGCGGATGTAATCAAACTGATAGAACTCATCTCCTAGAGCAGCAGTGATCTTGTCAAAGTTCTTCTGGTCCACGATTACAGCCACTGCATCGCGCAGGGAGCGTGTGGGCGAGTCGAAGGAACGAAGGGCGGTGAAATCGCGCAAGTACCAGACCATGGGCCACGAAACCCCGGTGTCCGGCGCGCTGGCATCGTAGGCGACAATAGCGTTTAGCCCTCCTGCCGTCCGCTCGGAGATTTCCTCCACCTGCGACATCACATCTTTAACGCCCGTGGCGCCGTGGGCATAGACCAGATATTCGGTAGCGTTATCGTAGTTGATGTAGGCAGCCCGGAATGATGTGCGCACGGTCTGAATGAAGAGCAAACCAAAGATCGTCAAGACCACCAGGCTGACAAAGGAACTGGTACGTTGCTGTCGCCATAAGTACATGATGCCGAGAATGCTTCCGAGAAATGCAAGCACTGCGGCGCCAAATCGCAGCGCCTCAGAAGAAGACGGAGTAGGAGCAGACGGGTCAACAACCGTGGATGCTGAAACCAGGTAGGATGCTCCGTTGATGATACTTGCGCCCAGAGTAATCAGTGCCAGAACCATGAGAGCCACGATGCCAAGGCTGACCAGGTTGTCTCGCATCAGGTACCCCAGAAAAGCGCCCGTCAGAATCAGGGTCACAAAGGGGAAGATGAATGCAGCGGTTGCCTGGAGTTGTGTTAGCTCGGTGCCCTGGAACGGCGGCGTCCCGCCGTAGAGTGACCGTATCGTGTTGAAGGCGGCAAGGACGAAGACGACTAACACTAAAAGAGCAAGCCCCAGGCGTTGAGGTTTCTCGAAAGCCAGGCGCGGCGTCAGCGAGTCGATCAACTGCCCGATCGCCCAGCCCGTGAGCAGGATCATAGGCCATGCCATGTGATAGGTGAGCCACGGCATGCGCTCGCCCGCAACGGTAAAGGCAAGAATACTGCTGAAGGTCCACCAAACTGTTAATCCAAAAAAGACGCCAAACATGGAATATTCAGATTTTGGCTCTACTTCTTCTGGTGTAGCCTGCGGGAATCCCTCGGTTGTTGTTTCGGCTGCCAGGATTTCAGGCGAAGGTTCAGAACTTGTCACAGCCGACCTCTCTGCAAACAGTTTTTTCAACCCTAAACCGATTGCCACCAGGGTCCCAATAGCGGGCAGAAATTCATACATTGGAATTTGAACCAGCACATAATAATATTCAGGCTGGCTGCCGCGTTCCACACCCTGTTGCACAAGCCAGTAGCCAAGCGAGCCTATCACGCCAGTGAAAAACCCGGCTGCATTTGTGAAGACCGTTGTATAAAAAATCGTAAAGATCGCCCAAAATACTGCACCATATTTCCACCAGTTGCGGTTCCATAGCATCCCCACCACGATGGAAATAATAAAGAAGACTGCGACAAATAATCCAATAATCAACAGTGATCGCGAGTCGAGGGTACTCACGGAAGCCGCATCGGTTGGCACCGCAACGTTCAATGTTGTCTTAAGCCAGTCGAGGGGAAATGCGGTCGCCATGGGAAGTACAAACGTGGTGATGAGGATGATAAGGTCAAACGCCCGGTTCTTGGGTAATCTATGCCACACGTACGCCTGGAGAAAGTACATCAGTCCGGCTGCCAGCAGGAGGAACACGCCTGCCGCCAATATGACTTTTGGAAGAATAGACGTCTGTTCGGTGGGAGCAAAGGCAGATGGGGCATCCTCAGGATTTGCCGGAGCTGCCGTTTCCGTTCCTGTGAGCGTTTCATGCGAACGGCTGAAATATGTGGCAGTCCCTCCGATAGCCAGCAAAACGGCCGCCGCCGCGAGTGCAATAATAAACGTCCTGAATAACCTTCGGTTCTCCTCCCAGGGCCGCCGGGTGATCTGAAAGAGGAAATAAACGCCTAAGAAGACCAGCGCCTGCGCTGTATAAATGAAGGCGGTTTCTTTCGCCGTAAAATGCAAGATGGTTGCCAGAGTGACCAGCATCAAGTAGCGTGCCCGGCCGCTTTCAAGATAGCGCAAAATGGAATATAACAGTAAAACCCCTGCCAGACCGGCATACGACTCGTTACGCACGTATCTGCCATAATACAACATATAAGGTGAGACCACCATCAATAGGGCGGCGATCAAGGCACCGGTTCTTCCTAAATAACGGCGCCAGTACCAGATCAGCGCAACCGTTGCAATACTAAACAGAACCGCGGGAATACGTGCTGTAAAGTCACTGACACCGAATAGGAAATAGGAAAGCGCAATCCAATGGAATTGCCAGGGACCGTGCATCATGGGACTGTGTTGGTATCCCTGTCCCCGATATAACAACCAGGAGAAATAGGTGTGCAGGCTTTCATCATGACTCATCACGCGCGAATCAAGATCATAGAACCGTGTGACAATTGCCAGGAGGATGATTCCTGCGAACAAGGCAACTTCGACCGTGATCGCAGAAAGGGCGGGATGAATGGGTCGTTCCAGCCAGGTAAATTTGTTCCAGGTAAGTTTGTTCGTGTTATCCATAAGACCTTATTTCCAATGAGATTGTGGACTTATACTTCAATCTGTTTGTTCTGACAAGTTTGCTCGCCGGGGCGTAATGATTTAGTAACATCTATCCGCCAGGCGTGGAGGTCCTGAAATTTAGAACAGGGGTAAGGGTGGTTGTAAATGTCGCTGCGTGAAAGGTGCCGGTCGGGGTGAAATGACAAATGGGAATCGTCAACTCCATCCCTGAATGCACCATTTCTTCCTCGAGCTGATTGAGTTCCGTGATCGCAGGTACCGGCACTGAGAATTGCTCGGCGATACTGACAAGCGTGTCATGTTCTTGCACCGTGTACAACGTTCGCATACAGTTCTCGCGTGTAAGTTGCGTGCTGACAAACTGTGCTGTCAAATGGGAAGGAGTAGGCACAGGCGGAATCGCCGGTGACAGCTGGCTCTGCGGCGATGAACTCGGGAACATAACCTGCCATGCGCTGAAGAATAGAGCCATAACGACGAGACTCACTGCTGCTGTGCGCATAGTCAAGTAGTTGCTTGATTGTGACTTTTCATTTTTTCCAGTGAGACAAGAGATTGAGAGGGGGACGGGCTGGACATTCCACTGTCGTTTCATCATTGGATGAAGTATGTTTACTACCTCTTTGATCTCACTGGCATACGCTGTGCACGCACTGCAATCGCGAAGATGTGCAGAAAGCTTCGCCGATTCATCCCGGTTCAGTACTTGATCCGTACCCAGTTGAATCAGTTTCTGAGCTTGCTCATGTGAAATGGACATAACTACTTATTCTCCGTGCAGGTGTTTCAAGGCATCTCTCAACTTTTCGCGCGCGTTGTGCAGCCTGGAATGGATGGTTCCCTCGTTCACAGACAGGATCTCAGAAATCTCGGCAACCGATAGTTCGTGGAAATAGCGAAGCACAAGGACAATCCGATGTCGTTCATCCAGCCGGTTGATGGAGCGCCAGAGAGCTGCTTCTTTTTCATTCTGGATCGTTGCCTCCTCCGGTGAGGCTTGCTTTTCTATCTCCAGCCGAAAGATGGCTGTCAGGGATGTGCGCAGACGTTCGATGGTTTTTCGTTTGCGTAGATGGCTGCGGCTATGATTTACAGCAATCCTGTATAACCAGGACTGGAACGATTTCTGTTCGCGATAGGAAGGCAAAGCCCGCAGTGCGGATAGAAATGTCTCCTGTGTAACTTCATGTGCTTCTGCGTGGTCACCCATGATGGATAGAGCCAGCCGAAAGACGCCCGCCTCATACTCGCGGACGAGCGCTTCGATCGCGTCCTGGTTCCCGGCGATGCACTCCGCTATCAGACGCTCTGGCGCTGCGTGGGCTTCCGTCATGCGTTCTATAGAATTAACGCGGGAAAGTGCGAAAATCTTCAAAGTTTTTACCGGGAACTCATTTTGCGCATAGCCAGTTAATCACAGTTTATTTTCTTACTTCTCTATCCTTAAGAAGAAACAGCCCCCGCCAGTTGACCACAACCGGCCTGAATATCAATACCCCGCTTCATGCGTATCGTGCAGGGAATCCCAGCCTGCTCTAATGCTTCCTTGAACAGTGCCGCCCGCTGGCGGTCTGTGGCGCGCCCTTCATAGCCTGCTGTGGGGTTGAGGGGAATGGCGTTCACGTGGCACAATAAGCCCTTGAGCTTCGAGGCAAGCTGCCTCGCAACCTCAGGTGTGTCATTAATTCCGTTGATCAATGCCCATTCAAAGGTCACGCGCCGTCCCGTCTGGGAGACGTAGTAGCGGCATGCATCCAGTACATCATCGATCTTGTATTTCTTGTTGATGGGTAACATACTGACGCGTGCTTCGTCGTCCGCCGCGTGGAGGGAGATGGCGAGGTTGACCTGTCGCTTTTCGTCCGCGAAGCGCCGGATCATCGGGACCAAACCCACAGTCGAGACCGTGAAGCGGCGTGCCCCGAATTTATAGCCGTCCGGGTCATTGAGCCGATCGATGGCTTCCATCGTGTTATTGTAGTTGTGGAAAGGCTCGCCCATACCCATGAGGACGATATTCGTAACGACTTCGTTCTCTTCTTTCAACATACGGGCATAATACATCACCTGGGCAATGATTTCCCCGCTGGAAAGGTGACGCTTGAAGCCCATTTGTCCCGTCGCGCAGAAGACACAGCCCATCGCACAGCCCGCCTGTGTAGAGATGCAAAGCGTTCGGCGCCCTCTGCCAGTGAAGGTATCGGGGTCGTATTTCATCAGTACTGCTTCGATCACCTGTCCATCGTGCAGCTCAAACAAAGTCTTGCGCGTCTGCCCATCCGAGGAGTCGAGGTACAGCTTTGGCTGGATGGGAGAGAAGGTCAGGCGCTCCGCCATCTTTTCGCGCAGGGATTTCGGCAGGCTGGTGAACTGCTCCGGCGAGGTGTAGAAATGCAGGTACAAACCCTGCCAGATCTGCTTCGCGCGATAGGCGGGTTCCTTCCATTCCTTCAGTAAATTGGTGATTTCGTCTATGTCTAAATCGT
Source organism: Anaerolineales bacterium (assembly GCA_035248745.1). Taxonomy (GTDB): domain Bacteria; phylum Chloroflexota; class Anaerolineae; order Anaerolineales; family Villigracilaceae; genus Defluviilinea. The sequence goes on from DATFHE010000032.1 coordinate 16,158, forward strand.
AAATTAACATTCCACTATATAGGTCCTGTATAGCAGGTTGGAAACCTGCCATAATTGTCTTCTAAAATACCGGTCATGCTGTAAGCACGACCTACCCGCTGATACCCATCAGCGTCGCCAGATCATCGACGATGATCTCGATTTTCGGTGTCCAACTCTCAGCCTGCTCTCTGGTCGCGACACCGCTCAGCACCAACGCTGTCGGGCAGCCCACCCCTTGCCCTGCAGCAATGTCCGTATCCAATCGGTCTCCAATCACAAGCGTCTCGTCGTTCCTGGTGCCAAGCTTTTCCATGGAGAGGTCCATCAAAAAGGGAAATGGCTTACCTGCCACGATCGGTTCGACCTCGGTGGCAGTGGTCACGACGGAAGACCACGCGCCTGCGCCAGGGATCAGACCGCGTGGAGTGGGAAATGTCTTATCCGGGTTCGTCGCGTAGAAGGGGATCCCCCGGCGCACCAGCAGCGTCGCCTCCACTACTTTCTGAAACGTGACGCCGCGATCCAGTCCCATGACAACAACCTCCGCCTGGGGAGCGTCCTCGTTCGACAAAATTTCGAAGCCTCTCTCTTCCAATGGGATGCGCAGTCCATCTTCCCCGATCATGAAGACCCTGGTCCCCGCCGGAAATTTCTGTGCCATCGCGTGAGCGGCAGCCTGGGAGGAAGTGACTACCTGCCACGGTTCCACGTCTACGCCAAAGTCTTTCAGGAGTGCCACGTATTGTTCGGAGGTCTTCGTACTGTTATTCGTTGCGAACACAAATTGTAAACCGCGCTGGCGGATGCGGGCAAAGATCGCGGCAAGATCACCGATCGGCGCATCGGAGCGCCAGATCACGCCGTCCATGTCGATGATAAGGGATCTGATATGGGAGGGGAGCATATTTTTATGAATCATGTCATTGCGAGGGCAGTGCTTGTCTGCCCGAAGCAATCCTGTCTTAATAAGCGCACTCTTGATTCCAGGAGATTGCTTCGCCTGCGGCTCGCAGCGACA
>DATFHE010000033.1:0-4506 GCA_035248745.1 Anaerolineales bacterium
TGAAACGCACTTCGTCTTTTTAATTAACGGAGAGATTGCAAGCGAGGCGGATGATGACCGCTACAGGAATGGATTGGTCGGGCTAGCCATTGAGGGCTATACACAGGGAGAAAAACTCGTTTTCGATTTTTTGGACTTTACCTTGCGCGGAGCGTGATGAGGAGACTTTGAGGTAATAAACTTCAGCCATCTAATTACGACTTACTATTTGCCACAACCGATTCGAATTCAGCGGGATTTCTAAAATCTCAAAATCCACATCATGTAAAGCATCCTCCAGTGCCTGCGCAAAGAGCGGACCTACAGGAATCGCGCCCGCCTCCCCCGCGCCTTTCACACCCATCGGGTTGAGCGGAGAAAGCGTCTCGCCATGCCCCGTTTCGATGCGCGGGATGTCCAGGCTTGTAGGCAAGTGGTAATCCATGAAGGTGCCGTTAAGCAGCTGCCCGTTCTCGTCGTAGGCAAGCCGCTCATAAAATGCATTGCCGATGCCCTGCGCCACGCCGCCATGGATCTGCCCGTCGAGGATCAGCGGATTGATCACCTTGCCGCAATCATGCACGACGAGATATTTTTGGATGTGGATCTGCATCGTCTCAGGGTCAACCTCCACGATCATGGCATGGATACCAGCCGCGGTGGCGCCTCGCTCGGGACCGAAATAATTGGTTGCTTCCAGCCCGGGCTCGGTGCCAGGTTTGACGGCACCCCGCGTCGGGTTGGCTTTGCCAGCCAGCTCCCCGAGTGAAATGGACATGCGCGGTAGATCTGCCACGCGCACTTCGCCGTCGGCAAGCTCCAGCTCCTCTTCGGGCGCACTGAAATGCTCGGAGGCGAGCTTGAGAATTTTCTTACGGACCACCTTCGCGGCTTCGTTGATCGCATTCCCCGCAACCACTGCGCCGCGGCTGGCGAATGTGCCTGCTCCCCAGTAGAACTGGTCGGTGTCGCCGGTGACGACGTCGATCCTATCCACACTTACACCAAGCTGTTCCGCGACGATCTGGGCGTAACTGGTGTAGTGACCCTGTCCCTGCGTGCCCACGCCGGTGACGACCGAAACGCGCCCGCTGCCCATCACCTGCACTTTCGCGCCCTCATACGGACCAATGCCCGTGCCTTCCACATAGGCAACGACGCCAATGCCCACATGCTTCCCTTCGGCGCGCAGCTTTGGCTGAATCTCGTTGATGAATTCGTGGTAGCCGATTTTTTCAAGCGTGTAATCCAGGAGAGGTTCGTAGTTTCCACTGTCATACACGAGCGGCGCAAAATCCTGATAAATGATTTCGTTATCGTAGGGGAATTTATCCGGCGGGATGAAATTGCGACGGCGGATTTCGGCGCGGTCAAGTTTGAGTTCTTTTGCCGCCAGGTCAAGCATCCGTTCGATCACGAACACCCCGTGCTGGCGACCTGCGCCGCGATACGGTGTGACGATTGTCTTGTTTGTAAAAACGGCTGTGAACTCGCTGTAATAGTTTTGGATATTGTAGGGTCCAAGTAATGTACATTGTGCGTTGAGCGGTACAGTCAATCCATACGGCGCATACGCGCCTGTGTCATGCAAAAAGACATCATGCACGCCGAGGATGTGACCATCCTGATCAAAAGCAACTTCAGCATCGTGGATCTGCCCGCGTTCGTGCGTGGTGGCGACGAAATTTTCGGCGCGGTCTTCGATCCATTTGACGGGTCGGTTTAGCTTCATCGCCGCCCACGGGACGAGCACTTCCTCCTGGTAGAACATCATGATCTTCGGACCGAACCCGCCACCGATGAACGGCGCAACAACCCGAACCTGCCGCTCAGACAACCCCAGCATGCCCGCCAACCCGTTTCGGATGACAACGGGCGCCTGTGTGGTATCCCAAACAGTTAGCCGCCCCGCCCGCCGATCCCATTCTGCGACGATGCCGCGGTTCTCGATGGCGGCGGCGCAGCCGTGCTCGTAGCTGAAGCGGCGCTGGATAACCAGTGCCGCATCCTGCTTCGCAGATTCATAATCGCCTTTCGTCTGCACTACATGCGCGGCAATATTCGAGCCAATCTCTTCATGAATTAGAATGCTGTCGGGCTGGAGGGCTTTCTCAAGATCGACAACGGCTTCGAGCGGCTCGTAGTCAATCTGTATATCCGCCAGCGCGTCTTCGGCAATGTAGCGGCTCTCCGCCAGCACCATCACAATTGGCTCTCCGGCAAACTTGACCTTCTCTTTTGCAAGAGGGACCTGTGTCTTTTCATTGAAGACAATATCCTTGACAGGCGGCGGCGATACCAACAGTGGGCCAGGCTTCCAGTAATCGCCCAAATCCTCCGCGGTGTAAATGGCAACGACTCCTTCCCGCTTCAGCGCAAGGGAAACATCAATATGATCAATTCTCGCGTGCGCGTACGGGCTGCGCACAAACGCCGCATGGAGCAGGTTTGGCAGATCCACGTCGTCTACATACAACCCCTGCCCCTTAAGCAGACGCGGGTCTTCATTGCGCTTGATCCGTTCACCGAAGTAGCGAGTTGCCATCAAACCTCCAATTACTATTTACCAAGTACGATTTACGATCTAGTAATTGGTAAATAGTAATTTGTAATTAAGCCCATGCCACCGCGCGACAAAATGCCGCTTCGCCGCCTTTGAACTTCCAGGGAAAGACACCGAGCGTAATGCGCTTGTTGTGCAGTTCCTTCAAGCCGATATCTCCGCCAAGGTTTTCCACGTGGATGCAGTCATGCGGAAATAAGGCGTTGTGGGTTAATTGATAAGCCGAGTCGGGGAACAGCTCTTCCATTCGATCCGCGCCGAACTTCGCTTCTGTCTTCGCGCGGACTTTTTGCCAGTGCTCCAACCCACCTTTGCCAAGGAAGCGACCGATCGGCAGGTTCATGGGATGATCGGTGGAGATCATGTCCACGCCCCAGATATGGATCTTCTTGCTGATGAGCCAGTCGCAAATGCTGAAATGTGGACCCGGATGACGCTGAATATATCGTTCCTCGTCCGCTTCTTCGCCAAAAAAGGAATATTTGTGCCAACCTGTGTGGATGAACAAAATATCACCATCCTGGACATCGGCGCGCTTCTCGATATCTTCGGGCGTGAAGAGTCCTACATCATCGAGCATGTCACTCAGGTCAACAATTACCCCAAGACCATAACACCACTCGATGGGAATCTGGTCAATCGTCTTGCCTTTCGTCACAAAATGCTTTGGCGCATCGAGATGTGTACCCATGTGATTCGAAGTCTGGATATATTGCGCGTTCACGCCATGCTCCGATTTGCGCTTGATATATTTCACTTCAAACGGCGGGTAAAAGGGCCAGAAGGAACAGTCCTGGTTGAGGTCTTGAGAGAGGTCGTAGATTTTGGTCATGGTGAACTCCTTAGCTGGGTAATTAGTGATTAGTAAGTGGTAATTAGGTATTGAGAATTAGGCGCTGAGCCAGTTGAGGTCGGCTTCCGAAAAGAGAGGGTCAGGAATCTCTTCCGGAAGAATCGCTGCATATTCCGCTTGATCTTCGCGGACAGCAGACGTTTTGGGCTTTTGTTCTGCACGTACAGTTTTCAAACTGCTGGCAAATGTATTTAGTTGACGCGCCAAGTCTGTTAAGCGATTCACATACTCTTGCACTTCTTCTGATTGCATCAAGCCGCGTACACGCATTCGATTTAACCAGTACTTTGTTTCGAAAATACTCCCGCGGGAATAATATAAAAACTGTAGTTTTTCACCAAAATTAAACCTTCCAAAAGACTCGGCAATGTTTGCTCCTACTGAGTCCGCCGATCGTGCCATTTGTTTCCCAACAACATCCTTCGCAAATTCATCCCATTGAACAACGAATTTCCAAATTGAGTCTGCAATCTCCTCAGCCGACTTTAACACACGCAGATCTTCAAATGTAGCAGACACCATATACCTCCAATTACTATTTACTACTTACTAATTACTACCTACGAAATACATTTATAGTTGATATTTTTCAGCGTATGTCACCAATGCATCCTCAAAGATCTGCAACGGCGGTCGTACCAGCCCAGCTCCTACCTGTCCCACGCCGGCATTTTTATGGGCGATACCTGTATTGATGCGGGGTGCGATTCCCAACTCGACGACCTTGCGAATATCGATCCCGGTCGGGGTACCGCGGAAATCGAGCGAGGGCATGGTGAAGAACTTGCTTTCCGCAAAGGTGATTTCATACATTTCGAGGGTGGCATTCATTGCGTCTTTAGGTGTGCCACCGACGAACGTCACTATCGCAGGAGCAGTTGCCATGGCAAAGCCGCCGATACCTGCAGTTTCCGTAATGGCGCTATCGCCGATGTCTGGATTTGCATCCTCCTGCGTGAAACCTGAGAAAAACAAGCCAACGGGGATTTCTGCTGGAGCAGTAAACCATTGCTTCTCGCCAAATCCACTGACACGGATGCCAAAGTCGGTACCATTGCGCGCCATCGTTGTGACAATGGTACTCCCCTCCACGCCATGTGCGGCGTCGGTC
>DATFHE010000034.1:0-5762 GCA_035248745.1 Anaerolineales bacterium
TGCTCTGAGCATCACGCAGGACCTGGGGACGACCCCGGTGGGGACGATCCAAATGGGTGAATCGTCAGCTCTTCGGATCTTCGATATCGCCCTGGACCGTGTAGCGCTCGACACAGAGTTCATCGATCCTGCAGACCCGCCCGAAACCGAAACCCCGCCGCCAGGCCCAGCAGACGTCAATGTAACGATTGATGGCACACCCGTGACGGGCAGTCCCTTCACCCTGCAGCCAGGCGGGAGCACACGCCAGAGCTTCACCGGTATCGATGCTGGTCCGGTGCAGTTCCTCAGCGACGAGAATATTGTGGCAGCCGAACGGTTTATCTACAAAGTGCAGGGTAAGAACACCAGTTACAGCGAGATCATGGCTCTGCCCAATAGCCAATTGGACAAGGTTTACTGGCTGCCCTGGTACAACAACACGGGTCTGAGCAGCCAGCTGCGCTTCGCGAACGTGGACACTGCCACGGCGACAGTGCACGTCTACATCGATGGCGATGAGATGCTGGGTAGTCCCTTTACTCTGGAGCCGGGCGAAAGCACACGCCAGAGCTTCACCGGTATCGATGCTGGTCCGGTGCAGATCGTCAGCGACCAGAACATTGTGGCTGCGGAGCGGTTCATCTACAAGGTGAATGGCGTGAACACCAGCTACAGCGAGATCATGGCTCTGCCCAACAGCCAGTTGGATATGACCTACTGGCTGCCCTGGTACAACAACACCGGGCTGGATAGTCAGCTGCGCTTTGCATTGCCATAAAGAGATCCATTGAGGATCGAAACGACTCAGTAAAGGGGAAGAATCCCCGGAATATATTCAACAGCCCTCGCCACAAACGAGGGCTGTTGAATATTTATAGCATGCCATTCTGGGCGAGGGTGCCAAAACTCCTCCATTGAAAAGCCCTGGTTGTGCCACTATATTTTCTCCATAAACTCTGCGTTCTCCTTCCTGCAAAAAAGCTTACCTATCTTTTATTCCATTCCCTAAACTAAAGTCTTCCCAGGTTGACGACACCAAGCCGATGCTGATAAACTGCTTTCTTATTTCTAAGAAGGATCCCATGCAAAGTCTCAACACTCAGTTCAATTCTTTGCGCCAATCAGCAACCGTTGCCATGGCGGACCGTATCCTGGCTCTCAAAGCCAGTGGGCATAAGATCATCGGATTGCAGGTGGGCGACCCAGACTTCTCAACACCCCGTGCTGTACAGGACATTGCATTCCAAGCCATGCAGGAAGGCTTGACACACTACGGTCCCAGCCAGGGATATCTGGAACTGCGCCTTGCCGCGGCTCTCAAGCTCGAACGCGACAGCGCCGTTTCGTACGACCCCGAAACAGAGCTGCTGGTGACGCACGGCGGAATCCACGCGTATTACCTCGCCATGCAATCGATCCTGAATCCTGGAGACAAGGTTCTTATTCCTGACCCCAGCTGGGCAACTCATGCCAATATGGCGACGATGCTGCGCGCGAACGTGATCCGCATTTCTGCACCGGCGGAGAATGGGTTTATCCCGCACTTTGAATCGTGGAAGAAAGCGCTTACTCCAAAGACGCGTGCCATTGTGTTGAATTACCCCTCCAACCCAACGGGCGCCTATCCCACAGCGGAATACCTGGGGCAGCTACAAGACTTCGCCTCCGAACATAACCTGTGGATTGTCAGTGATGCAGTCTACGAGGACTTATATTATGGTGAGAAACCTACCAGCGTTGCAGCATTTGAGGGCGCGAAACAACGGACACTGCTTGTCAATAGTTTATCGAAGTCCTATGCGATGACGGGCTGGCGGGTAGGTTATCTCGCCGCGCCGCAAGCCGTTATCGAGAATGCATGGAAGGCGGGGCAGAACTCCATCACCTGTGTTGCGCCGTTCATCCAGAAAGCGGCTGCCTTCGCATTGATGGATGCGGAAATTCAGCAAGTGACCGCGCACATGCGTGCCGCCTATGCGCGCCGCCGTAATCTGGTGTTACGGATCGCACAGGAACTGGAAAGCGAGAAAGTTATGGTGACACCGCCACAGGGAGCCTTTTACTTCTTCCTTGACTTCCGCCCGCTTAAGATGCCCTCGCTCGAAATCTGCGAACGCCTCCTCGAAGAAGCGGGCGTCGGGCTTGTCCCCGGTTCCGCGTTTGGGAAACAGGGCGAAGGCTTTGTCCGCATGACGATCGCTGCCTCGGATGAGGATGTGGAAGCAGGATTTCGCAAAATCGTCGCATGGGCGGAGAAGCAATGATTCGTAAGAGCGAGCTGTTGTGCGCCCCTCATGAATTCCAATCGATCATCCAGGGTCGCCCTTGGGAAATCGCTACAGTATAATTTCCATTATTCCCTTATGAAAGAGGTCCTATGAGCGCCTTGCTCAAGAATGAGTGGACGATCTTCATCGCTGCACTGACAGCCAGCATCCTGACGGCTGTCCTGACGTTTACACGTGCCAGTGCGACTGTTATCTTTTTGATCAGCGTGGTTGCTCTGGCGATCCTTGCCATGGTTGTCGGGCAGGCAACCGAGCAGCTTGGCAATTATATGGGGCCCGGCGCAACCGGAATTTTGCAGGCGAGCATTGCCAGCATGCCCGAATTGTTCGTCAGTTTTTTTGCATTGCGGGCAGGTTTGATGACGGTCGTGCAATCTGCCATTGTGGGTTCGATTCTGGCGAATAGCCTGCTCGTTATGGGATTGGCGTTTCTGTTCGGTGGCTGGAAGAATGGCACGCAGCGCTTTTCTTCCGAGCGGCCGCGCGCCATTGTGATTATGATGGTCCTGGCAGTTTCCGCGCTGGTCTTGCCAACTATTGTCGATGCGATCCATACACCTGCCGAAGCGCACGAAGAGACATTGAGTATTGCGAGCGCTCTCGTGCTGCTGGCGGTGTTTTTTGCAAGCATTCCCTTCTCTCTCAAGGGCGGAGAACTTGGGGAACATGTACCGTCTGCTGAGCTGGAAGAAAAACCCTGGTCTTTGACGCGTGCGATCTCCGTGCTTGTGACGGCAGGGATCATCATCGCCTTTGTCTCAGACTGGTTCGTGGAAGCTCTCGAACCGACCATTGAGGCGTGGCACATCTCGCCTGCCTTTGCTGGTCTGGTGATTGTTGCCATCGCAGGGAATGCCGTCGAGAATGTCGTCGGCATTCAACTGGCAGTCAAAAACAAGATGGACTATGCCATTAGCATCGTCATGAACAGTTCCCTGCAGGTCGCTCTCGCCCTGACGCCAATACTCGTCCTGCTGTCTTATTTCTTCACGCCTTTCCCTCTCACTCTTGTGCTCCCACCTCTGCTGGTTGTTGCTCTGGCGCTTACCGCCATCCTGAGCGCGCTGATTGTCTATGATGGTGAGTCCAACTGGCTGGAGGGACTTGCCCTGGTGGGACTATACATAATGATTGCCATCTCGTTTTGGTGGGGATGACCGAGTATGAAGGTGGCTTTCCAGGGCGAACCCGGTGCGTATAGCGAGCAGGCTGTATTCGATTATTTTGGAGATGTGGAAACCCTGCCATGTGAGTCATTTGATGTTGTGTTCCATTCCGCGGTGTTGGATGCCTGTGATGCGGGATTGATCCCGATTGAGAATTCCCTGGCGGGAAGCATCCACCAAAACTATGACTTGCTCCTGCGACACGAACTGTATATCACGGGTGAATATCTGCTGCGCGTGCAACATTGTCTGATTGCACTGCCCAATGTAAAAAAGGAACAGATCAAAACTGTGATCAGCCACCCGCAGGCATTAGGACAGTGCGCGGCGTACCTGCGCGGGCTCGGTGTGAACATAGAGTCTGGCTACGATACCGCGGGAAGTGTGAAGCTCCTCAAGGAATCAGGCGCGCGCGATACGGCGGCGATCGCCTCTCGCCGCGCCGCAGAGATTTATGGTATGCAAATCCTGGAAGAAGGCATCGAAGATAACGCTGAAAACTACACGCGCTTCCTGGCGATCTCAAAGACGGCTATAATCCCCGAGGGGAAGGCGAAAACGTCTATTGTGTTCACGCTGAAGAACCAACCCGGAGCCCTGTTCAAAGCCCTGAGTGTGTTCGCCCTGCGCGACATCGACCTGACCAAGATCGAGTCGCGTCCCTTACAGGGCAAGCCGTGGGAATATCTTTTTTACATCGACTTTGCTGGGGCAACACACGAAGAGATCGTGCGCAAGGCACTGGATCACCTGGGCGAATACGCATTGATGCTGCGAGTGCTGGGGTCGTATCCCAGACACAAATAATTACCGCAGGCAGCCGGGAGCCTCATTCATTGTTCAACACACTCCGTCCTTACATTACAAAAGATGAACCCTTTGGTCCGATCGATTCGGTCGATATCGATCCCAAAGATACCGATGTTATGAACCGGTTGTTCGAGCGGCATAATTGGATCTATAAGAACCTCCATCAGAGACCGTCCATTATCATGGGGCGCAAAGGCGCGGGGAAAACCTATTATCTCCGCACCGTTTTCTTCGACAAGCAATATGACTTTTATACAGAGATTCGGACAGCACACCTGCTCGGGCACATTTCCAGTGTCATCCAGGGGATGACAAAAGATGCTGTCTTCCCGGAGACACTTTCTGAACTGTGGGAAACCATTCTTTGGACGTGTGTCTTATCGGAAATTCGCAAGCAGCACTTGCGTTCCTCGCAGGATTTGCATGTTGTGGATACCTATCTGAAGAAAGTGGGAGTCGCGGAGGACGATACGGTGGATGATGTCCTCTGGAAAATCGCCAACCTGTTCGATGAAGTTATGAATACCGACCCGCGGGATGGCGTTTCCGAGATCATGCGGCGGTTTGACCGTGTGAGCTTTGACGATGCCAAATCTGCCGTGCAGGATAGCCTCAAGTCTTCGAAGAAAAGCTTCGTAATCCTGATGGATTCGCTGGACGACTTTCGCCTGGATATTGACTCCGTCTCGCGCTCACTCCAGGGACTTCTGAAGTACGTTGGTTCGATGAACAAACCGAGAGATGTGGTGGATGTCCGTTTTTGTCTGCCGTCTGAGCTGTTTCGCCGGATCATCAAGATCTCCTCCAACCCGAACAAGGATTTCCGCCGTGCCCTAAAGCTCCAATGGACAGCCAGTGAGCTGATCCTGATCGGCGCGCAGCGCCTCATGTATTATTTGTTCCTGTATTATCCAGACTTCTCAAGAAGCCTCCCACCACTTGACCTCACCAAGCGCGCCGATGCACTGAGGCTGTTCAGCAGTGTGCTGCCGGAGAAAATCACCAACCAGGCGGGCTTCCAGGAAGAGACGATGTCCTACATCCTGCGGCATACTCAGTTATTACCGCGCCACTTCCTGATGTTGCTGAACTCGATCTTCAAGGGTCTGAATGTGGCGCCGGGCTCGAATCCGTTTCCAATCTCGGAAGGGAAAATTATCAACGGCATTCGCAGAGTGGAGGAATTCATTGTCAGTGAGATTTTTGTTGCCTTTAAGCTGATCCATCCCACAGCCGAGATCACCTGTAAACGCTCTTTACCCCAGCTCGGGCATAAGTTCTCGGTGGGGGAGCTGCACCAGGTCTTCACCCGCCATGGCAAGGCTGTTTTCGGCGGGGACAGCATGTTCGATTTCCAGCGGATGCTGATCGAGATCGGCGGGCTGGGACGCGTGATCGCGGGCAAGGAATCAGACGTGTACATCAAAGGCAACTTCGAGTATACCGTCGCCCACGAACTGACGATCAGCCACAACGATCAGTTGTGCATTCACCCACTCTTCTCCGGGATCTTCAG
>DATFHE010000035.1:0-4432 GCA_035248745.1 Anaerolineales bacterium
TTAGTAATTTCTTAGGCAGGCGGAGGTAATAGCATACAGTTTCCGTACATCTGGTCATCAAATTAGTACGTATATGTAGGACGTAAGACCCTGGTGAGCCAGCGTCTTATCGAAACTGGACATACTTACAAGAGGAGCAAAGATGGAATTCATCAATCGGGTGATCCATGCACTGACGGAAGTGCATCCCACTCATCCTATGGTCGTTCATTTTCCCATTGCGCTCAGTGGAGCGGCATTTCTGTTCATCCTGCTGGCAGCATGGAGGAACAGTTCTTCGCTGGAGCAGGCTGCCTTCGCCAATATCGTACTCGCGTTCCTGGGCACGATCGCGGCAGGTGCTACCGGCATTATGGACAACATAAATAACTATGAGGGAGAAGCGCCGAATGCCGGTACGAAAATCATTCTTGCCACCACACTGTTGCTGCTCACAGGAGGAGTGAGTCTCATCCGTTTTCGCAACCCGAATTTGTTTCAACAAGGGAATCGATTCTTATATGTCGCCTCGTATGGTATTTGCTTTGCCATTGCTCTTGTTCTGGCATTTTTAGGCGGCGTCATCTTATACGGTTTTTAGCAGGGTTTCCTACAAAGGAATACTCAGTCAGGGGTTTAGGATTCCTTTGTGTATTTAGTGGTTAAATCTTTTGAGGAGTAGACGAAATATGAAGTCCACGTATGTAAAGATCGTGCTGTTTGTTTTGCTCGTTGGTTTATTGGCTGCCTGTGGGTCTTCGCCGACCGAGGCGCCCGCCGCTCCGTCAACGGACACAGCTTCCCCGGCGACGGAAGCCCCGACTGACGTTCCACCTGTAACCACCGCTGCGACAGAACCCCCAGCCGCTACAGAAGTCCCTGCGACACAACCCGCTGCTGGTGGTGCGACAGTCAGTTTTGCCAATGATATCCTCCCCCTCATCCAAAGCCGCTGCATTGGCTGCCATGGCGGGGACAGAACCGAGGAGGGCTTGGATATGAACACCCATGCAAGCCTGATGGCTGGCTCAGAGGACGGTCCGGTAGTTACCCCGGGAGATGCTGCGAACAGCTTACTCGTAGAAATGGTTGCCACGCAGAAAATGCCCAAGCGCGGGCCCAAGCTCACGCCGCCCCAAGTGCAATTGATCACCGATTGGGTCAATCAGGGCGCGCTGGATAACTAAAGTAAGTATATTAATTTTGTAAAACATGGCTCATCCGCGGACGAGCCATGTTTTAAATTCTGGTATAATTTTGCCTCTCAATCATGGAGAGGTCGCGTAGTCTGGCTTAGCGCGCACGCTTGGAAAGCGTGTAACCCACAAAGGTTCGCGGGTTCGAATCCCGCCCTCTCCGCTGAAAACGCCTCACCCAGTGAGGCGTTTTTGTTGTGGAGTGCGCGCATGTTCAATTGAAATATCTTCTAACTTTGTTTCGATTTGGACTGCACTAGATAGCCTAACCCGCTCTGGCCATCCATAATAATCTCCAGATGATAGTCAGGGCGTTCGATTGGAATATGGATTAGTTTGATACAACGGCTCGCCTTGTTTTTCTCGGGGACATACTTCGTTATCTGATTCTTAGCCTGCCGGATGAAATCCAAATTCAAATGGTCTCCAGCTTCCGGATCCACTGCCAGCGGATAAATTTGCGATTCCACTAAATCCTGAAAGAAGTGGGTCCCGTAGGAAGGCTCGGAACTGAAGCCACTTTTGTTACTCGTCACTTCCACCAGAGCCCGCGTATTGAAGATGTCGGCATACGTGACGGGCACTCCCTGCATGGGGTCCGATGATCCCCAGCGGCCGGGACCCACCAAAATAAAAGACTGTCCTTCCAACGCACTGTTAAGCCGTCCGATATAACGCGCGACTTCCGCGTGGCCATTCTGCGTATCCAGTTGGTAATACGCTTCTGGGTCCACGTAGACCATGTAATCCACCAGGCTCACACGCCCCTGAGGCACCATCTGTGTACAAAGAAAAATCTTGTCCTGCGCCGCCACATCGGTGGGGATGGACTGGGGTTCTCGACTTTCCGTACTCAACTGATTTTGCGGGCGACACTGCAACAGGTGGAAATCAATGTTTGGTTTACCACTGGAGGAAGTGAATGAAACTGCGAACTCAATGTCCACAGGCTGTTCGTATTCCTGTGCCAGGCGGCTCAGCACCGTTTTCATCATCGGCACAAACTCACTACGCTGCAGGAGCCCGTCAAAGGTCAATACCAGCTGCGAGGTGTCCATGCCTCGCGTGAGATACAGCGGCGGATGAAGAGTTTCGCCGTTGTCTACAGCAACCAGCCAGCGCAGCGGAGGATAGTCTGACGTTAAAATAGACTCCACCGGCACTGTGGTCAGGATGTTTTGCTCCAGGTCCAGGGCGTCCACAAAATGCTGCGAGTAGTAACGGATAGCTTTTGGCATTACTTCCGGACGTAATTGTGGATGGCTCAGGTTGACCATGCGAGGATAGTCACCTGCAATGCGATCCACAGCGCGGGTTCCCAGCCCCATCACCAGACGCATAAAGCCTTCTTCGCGCTTGAGGCGCGTATTCCAGACAATGGGACTGTAGCTATAGGCTACACCAGCAAGCGCCGGAAAATAATACTTGCGGTGATGTTCTCCCTGCACCTCCTGCAGGAGGATCGCCATACGCTCATCGTAGTCCAGCAAACCCACGCGACGACGATACATGAGTGCATCGGGACCAAAGACACTGGCATAAATCTGACGTATCGCCTTTGTCAGGTGTCGCATGTTCTCTCGAAAGGTTCCCTGGTTAGGACAGAAAATGCTCAGGTATTTTCCCGCAAAGGACATGCCGAAATTATCTTCCAACAGACTGGAAGAGCGGACAATCAAAGGTTTTTTTCCTACCTTGCGCAGAATCTCGCGCAATTGATATGCTATTTCCTCTGGAAAGCGGGCATGAGAATATTGTTGCTGAATCTTTGGGTAGTCTGTGCGAATCTGTTCGGCGTTCTTATATTTCTGATTCAGGAATTCAAGGTGGTTCCCCGCCATAAAATCATAGAAAACGTCTGCACCGATGAAATAGGACTGCGGCAACCTGACCTGGTTAAAAATCTCGGATGCTGTGTGCTGCAGGATCTTATAGCCCAATAACATACCAGCAGACTTGCCTCCAATTTTCCCTGTGCCGATGCGGCGTTCCAGGATCATATTGAAATCCGCAGCGCTGAACCAGCGTTTGGCAATATGAATAAAAGACAGCTGGTCACTGACCAGGCTTTTGAGGAGCACGACGCGTAATTCCTGCAGATGATGGTCGACGGCGAGGCGCTCTTCGTTCGGCAAGGCTTCATATTTCTCTGCCTGCCTTAAGACCATTTGCAGCGGCGCGAGTTCAGGGTTAAATGGCAGGCTGTGGTCTGGTGAGATGCTCCTGCCATCCGCCTGAGGCATCTGGAGCTCATCGAGGATTTGATAGAGAATCTCGATAGGCAGGTTATAGGCGAAATAAAAATCAGTGAGGGTTCGGCGCACCCGGCTCCTGCGCAGCTCCCACTGCTCCGCAGTTTCTTCGACGAGTCCATTCTGGATTCCCTCACGCTGTTGAGAAAGCATAGCTTTCTCCTTAACTTCCGCGTTGAGTCGATCCGGGGTAATAATTCCCCGCCGAAAGAGTTCCTCACGCATCCGGCGTCGAATCTGCGAGGCTAGCATAGGATACTGGGCGATCAGCAGGTAGATTTCGAGGATTTTGGAGGACTCAGGAGGGGTATGCGTCGTCATCTCTGTTTCGATTGATAGAGCAGGTATGAATAGACTAAAGGACGTCGTGATTATAGCCGATGCCTACCTGTGGAAATAAAAACTCCCGGAAAATCCGGGAGTTTTTATTTACGGTGTTGGCGTTGCTTCGGGTGTCCCTGTGCCTTCCGCTTCCCCGTCACTAACAGCTTCACCCACATACAGGATCGGGTTACGCGGTTCTACATCCGGGGAGTGGCCCTCTGCCGTCAACCCCTGGTTGACCAGCACTTCGTGCCACAACGAACCTTCCCATTCCCCACCTCCGAAGATGTCGGTGCCAGGAGAGGTCATCTCAGGCACGCGGCGTGAGCCCAGTGAGAGTGCCTCATACGTGGACAAATCTAATCCCGCGCTGCGCTCGGTCAGGTCCGCGTTGTGGCAGGAGGTACATCCGAGAGAGCCGGGATACCAGATGCTGTTTTCTCGCAAGAGAGGCTGAATATCTTCGTATGTTGCTTCGCAGTCTTGCCCGTTCAGATCGGTAAATGGAAATGCCTCCGTGTCCGAATGTCCTGCTTCGACCCAGGCGCCAATTAATTCGGTCGCGCCGATTTGGCATTTATTGAACTCTCCCTCTACGGCGCCCGGCTGTTGCTTCACTTCTCCCAGTGGAATTAATGTGGGGATAGGAGTACGCACGACTAACGGCGCGCCCTGAATACA
>DATFHE010000036.1:0-3610 GCA_035248745.1 Anaerolineales bacterium
CGCGTTTCAATCGTTCTTCGAACTGACCCCGGTACATTGTGCCTGCGACCAGGGAACCGACATCCAGCTGTAACAGCCGTTTGTTCATGAGCGGTGCAGGCACATCGCCCTCGATAATGCGCTGAGCGAGACCTTCGACGATGGCAGTTTTGCCAACGCCGGGTTCGCCGATCAGCGCGGGGTTGTTCTTCGTGCGGCGCGCCAGAATCTGAATCACACGCTCGATTTCCATCTGACGCCCGATCACAGGATCGAGCTTTTTCTCTTCTGCTTTTGTGGTTAAGTCTGTCGCGAGCTGATCCACAAGGGGGGTCTTCGCGCTAGAGGACGAACCACGCGAGGAACTGCTGCCTGCCGGTGTGGGCGAGGAAGCGGACTCGTTCAAAACGCGGCGAGTCTGCCTGCGGATCTGTTCTGCCGTCACGCCTAGCCGACGGAGGACTTCCATCGCCGTGCTATCCACACGCACAAGGCCGAGCAGGATGTGTTCCGTACCAATGTAGTGATGACCCAGCCGGCGTGCTTCATCCACGGCGTGTTCGAGCACTTGCTGGGTTTCTGCTGCTAATTCAACACGATTGGGGTCAAAACTGCTTGAGCTGGTGGTGACCCGGCGGATCACTTCGCGCACCCGGTCAGACGTCATACCGAGTTCACGCAGGACTCGCCCTGCCACCCCGCCTTCTTCATCCATTAATCCAAGGAGAAGGTGCTCCGTTCCGATATTATTGTTGCGGGATTGTTCAGCCTCTTGATGTGCAAGGCTGAGGACACGTCTCGCTCTTTGTGTAAAGCGCTCCATTCCTGCCATAGTAGTTTTCTCCTAAATCTATGGAGAGTATTCTACCAAAGACGGCGAAGAGTCTGCGTTGGAATAAGATTAGAATTTGTTTGCAGGAAGGTTACAGTCTTGCAACGTTTATAGAGAGAGATACACCGACGCCCAAGGTATGTGGTAAAACTCACTTGAAACCTATTCCTGGTGAATAAAACGACTCCTAAGGATGGACATTATGAAATCAATCTGTGTATTCTGTGGATCGGCAGACAACGTGCACGCGGAGTATATTGCCGGCGCGCGTTTAATGGGCACGACTCTGGCGGAAAGGGACATCCGTTTGATTTATGGCGGTGGGAAAACAGGACTTATGGGGGTAGTGGCGGACGCGGTCCTGGAGGCGGGCGGCATCGTTGTGGGCGTAATCATTCCGTCCATGAATACTGCCGCGCTGGCGCATATCGGTCTTACCCAAATGGACGTCGTCGACGGAATGCATGCTCGCAAAGCACGGATGCATGAGCTCTCGGACGGCTACATTGCTATGCCGGGCGGCTTTGGCACGTTTGACGAGTTGTTCGAGACGGTTACCTGGGCGCAGACCGGCGCCCATGAAAAACCAGTGGGATTGTTCAACGTGAGGAATTACTATGTTCCACTGCTAGCCGCCATTGATCATGCGGTTGCAGAAGGCTTTGTCTTCCAGGAACATCGTGATGTCCTGTTTAGTGATTCAGACCCGAATGCTCTGATCCACAAGATGGCTCAGTACCAACATCCGCGCGACGCGGTGAAGAGGTGGATGCGGGAGGAGTAGGGGAAGAGCGTAATTGGTAAGTAGTCATTTCACCAGGAGAGAGGTTTTTATGAATATTCTCGAACTTGAAATTTCTGCAGTGGATTTGCCAGCCCAGAGAGATTTCTATGCCAATATTCTTGAATTACCCGTGACACTAGACGCAGCCATCCTGGAGGTTAAAGCGGGAAAGACAGTTTTGCGATTTACACAGGCTCCATCCGAATTTATAGGCGCCTATCACTTCGCGTTCAACATCCCCGAAAACCAGTACCGATCCGCAAAGCAATGGGTCACAAGCCGTGTTCCCCTGTTGCGTGACAAAACTGAAACGGAAGATTTCGAGTCGCAGGGCTGGAATTCGACTTCCCTGTATTTCTCAGATGCGGCAGGAAATGTGCTGGAGTTCATCGCGCGTCACAACTTAAAGAACACTGCCTCAGGAGATTTCAACGCATCTCAGATTCTTAACGTGAGTGAGATTGGCTTGCCCTCCGAGGATGTCATCGCGCTGGCGGATCAGCTTTGCACGGCATTGGACCTGCCTGTGTTCAAACAGGAACCCAACGAAACCTTCACGCCGATCGGGGATGACAATGGTCTGTTCATTCTTCCAATTAAAGACCGTATCTGGATGCCTGATTCCGGCGTCCCTGCAAAACTTTTGCCCGTAAAGGTGAGAGGAGAAGCAAACGGAATGAACTGGGAAATACGCGGAGTGCCGTATGTGATCATCAGTGGGAAATATTGAGAACAGAAGTATGTTGCAAATACCGCCTCTCCCCTAAGGCGCTGGTCTGAGTCTGGAGAGAAAGTGGTATGGATCGCCGGACATACGCATCGACCCGTTTTCAAATCGAAACCGCCTGAAGAAACCCTCCGCAAATCACTCGCAGATGCAGAAGAAAACGTGTTTACGGATATGGATAATGTCCACTTGCAGCGACAGCAGAGGAGCGTGCCCAGGTTGCCCCGCCTCCAGGACCTACCTTCAAGGCTTTGATCAAAGGAACGTAGTTCTCCGGTCAGCCGGAGAGACGGATGTTTATTGGGGTGCTGCTAACTCTTTCAAAATCTCCAGTGATTCCTGCTTCCCACCATAGCCATTCTCGCCGCCGGGTCCCACGCAGGAGGGGCACCCGTCTGCACAGGGACATTCACGCACAAGCTCAAACGCGCGTGCCATCAGTTCATTGTGAATCTCGAACAATTTCTGGCTGAAACCGATTCCTGCCGGAATGGCGTCGTACAAAACGATGGTCGGCTGTCCGAACGTCTGATTCTCAACAGGCTCCACATGCGTTCCCAGGTCGCCGGAGTCGCACATCAGGAATAACGGCGCGAGATTGCCGAGCACATATACCAGCCCCGAGAGTCCGCTGCGCATGCGGACGTTTTGTTCCGCTTTATGATGGCAGGAGGGACAAAGTGTGATCAGGTTTTCCAAACGGTTGGCTTCTACAAACGAAGGAAACGCGCGAAACGGGACTTTGTGATGTACATCATGCTGGCGATTGGTCTCTACCGCACCACAGACCTGGCAGGTGTATTTATCGCGCGCCCGGACTCGATCGCGGGTTTTAGCCCAGCCGGGGCCGTAGTTGTTCGGGTCATTCGTCCACATCCCGGCTTCGCGTAGACGTGAGATCGTTTCTTCGGAAAGTGAAGCCCAGTAGCCGGTGGTGATTAGATCCGTGTGGGGTAAATCGAGCGGTTCTTCGCCCAGGTTTTCATGGGTGTACCAGCGGCGTTTGCGGAAACCTGTCACCTGCGTGGTAACTTGCAATTCGCCCCATCTTTTTTCGCCTCCCCGCACATCTTCAGCCGAGGACTCTGATAACACAGCGACCTCTGTGCTGCGCAATGATTCGGTATAGTAATCACTTTGAATAGGGCTCAAATAGGCAATATGCTCTTCGAGATCCAGGTCTTTTACAAAAAAGGACTGCGCCTCATGCAAATAGATCGCGCCGGGATGTACCATCCACAATGCGCTTTCACCATCTACCGTTCCGATAGTCAAGGGTCTGTCATCC
>DATFHE010000037.1:0-5864 GCA_035248745.1 Anaerolineales bacterium
CTGCGCGGCAAATTGAAACAGGGCAGGGCAAAAGGCGATATCGCCGCCATTGGAGACAGGGTCCATATCACGGTCTTGCCGGATGGCAGCGGGGTGATCGAAGAGGTCGGGGAACGGGAACGTGCCATCATCCGGCTCGACCCGCGTCCCCAGGGTGATTATCAGCAGGTGCTGCTGGCAAATGCAGATCAGGCGGTCTTCGTCTTTGCGAGCGCGCATCCAAGCCCGCGCTTGCGGATGTTGGATCGATTTCTTGTGATTGCCGAAAAACAAAGAATCCCGGTGGTCATCATCGCGAATAAAATTGATCTTGTGAAGGATGCAAAAGAAATCTTCGGTTTGTATGAAACGATTGGGTACCCTGTGCTTTACTCCTCTACGAAGACCGGCGCAGGAATCGAAGAACTCAAGCAAACTCTCACCGGCAAGATCAGTGCATTTGCAGGACCGAGCGGTGCGGGCAAATCCAGTCTCTTGAATGCCATGCAGCCCGGGTTGGGCCTGGCAGTGAATGAAATCAGCAGGGTGATGGACAAAGGGAAACATACCACCGTCATTCGCCAGCTGTTTCCGCTTGAAGGAGGCGGCTATATTGCGGATACGCCAGGCTGGAAGTCGCTGGCATTATGGGATACGGAACCGGAAGAGCTGGACGGCTATTTCCCGGAATTGCGCGACCTGGTGCAGCATTGTCAATTTAATGACTGCACGCACACGCATGAACCCGGTTGTGCCGTTCGCCGCGCGCTGGAAGAAGGTACAATTCACCCCGAACGTTACGAGTCGTATTTACGCCTCCGCGCAGGCCAGGACTGAACACTAATTCCCAGGAACTAATGACGAACCAATGGAACTTAATCGGCAACGAATGGGCTGTGGACATGCTCAAGAAGCACGTCTCGAACGAGACGACGCGTCACGCCTATCTTTTCACGGGTCCTCCAGGCGTGGGTCGCCGCACTCTGGCAATTCGCTTCGCCCAGGCATTGAACTGCCAGACACCAATCGAGGCGGGCATCCCATGCGGACAGTGCCGCGACTGCAAACAGATCGCAGCGATGCAGCACGCGGATTTGACCGTTATCCAGGCAGATGCGGCAGGCGGCACCCTGAAAGTGGATCAGATCCGTGAAGCGCGCCGCACGCTGACCCTAAAGCCATATCAGGCAAACTATCGTGTTTCCTTGTTCCTTCGCTTCCAGGAAGCCAACGACAACGCCGCTAACGCCTTGTTGAAAACCCTCGAAGAAGCGCCTTCGTATGCCGTGTTAATTCTGACCGCCGATAACCCGGAACAGTTACTGCCGACGATTGTTTCACGGTGCGAAGTGTTGCGGCTGAGACCGTTGCATGTTGAGGAAGTTCAAAAGGAATTGGAGCGCAGGGGACTGGAGACAGATAAGGCAAAATTGATCGCTCATCTCTCCGGCGGCAGATTTGGCTACGCGCTGCGCCTTCTGGAGGACGAGTCTCTACTGGGGAGGCGTGAGGAACGCTTGAATGACCTGCAAACTTTGATTTCTGCCTCGCGGGTGGAAAAATTCGCCTATGCCGATAAACTTGCCAGGGACAAAGACTCCATGCGACAGGCGATCCTGATCTGGCTCTCCTACTGGCGCGACGTCATGCTGCGGACGGCACATGCGCAAACCCCTCTGGTCAATGTGGATCGCAACGTCGAAATCGAAGACCTCGCGCAGAGAGTGGATCTATCCATAGCACGGCGCGTGGTCAGTGGTCTCGAAGGCGTGCTGGAGAAAATGGACCGGAATGTGAATTCCCGGCTGCTTGCTGAAGTTTTGCTGCTGGATTTGCCAAAATCTTAATCGCATCTAAACCACTATTACACTATTCCACGTATGTTCGACTGGCTCTACCCCTACGCCGATAAACTTCGCTTTCCTGACGAAGTGGTTGAAACCCAGTTCCGCAGAGAATACCTTACCAACACGATTTCCACGACGCGTCTGGCACTGGTTCTGGGGCTTATCTTATATTCTCTGTTTGGGATCCTCGACATTTATGCGATCCCCTTCTCCAAGGATATTGTCTGGATCATCCGGTATGGGGTTGTCGCGCCCGTAGTCATCGCGGCGCTTGTCGCCTCATACAATACCCCCCTTCAAAAATACACGCAGGCGTTCATGTGCATTGTTGTGGCAATATCCGGTTTGGGGATCGTTGCCATGATCAGCATTACCACCGAAGCCGAGTTTGGAAACCGTTTTTACTTTACCGG
Organism: Anaerolineales bacterium; assembly: GCA_035248745.1. Taxonomy (GTDB): domain Bacteria; phylum Chloroflexota; class Anaerolineae; order Anaerolineales; family Villigracilaceae; genus Defluviilinea. The sequence goes on from DATFHE010000037.1 coordinate 2,240, forward strand.
TCTGATCCTCATCTCGATGTGGGGCTACACCCTTTCGCGCTTACGCTTCGGATATGCGGTTCTGGCGAACCTGATCATCATGGTTGGTTATGAATTTGCCAGTATCGCAGTGAAACAATTATTGGAATCCGAGACGGGCATTGTGATCTTCACGATGCACAACTTTTTCTTCCTCGGGGCAAATGTGATCGGGATGTTCGGGAGTTATTACCTCGAACGATATACCCGGCGGGATTTTCTGCAGAAGTACACCATCCGGGCGCAGCGCGACCGGGCGGATAAGTTGCTCTACAATGTCCTCCCCAGGCAGATCGCCGAACGGTTGAAGGAAAGCGATGAAACCATCGCGGAGGAGTTCAGTTCGGCAACCGTGCTTTTCGCGGACATCGTCAACTTCACACCTATTTCGGCCCGTTTCGGTCCGCTCGAAGTGGTGGAGATGCTCAACGAGTTATTCTCTCACTTCGACAACCTGGTGGATAAATACAGCGTGGAAAAGATCCAGGTGGCAGGCGATGGCTACATGGTCGCGGCAGGCGTCCCGACGCCTCGCTCTGACCATGCAACGGTCCTGGCGCAACTCGCGCTGGATATGCTGGACTATGTGAAGCAAGAGGAGTTCCTGGGCGGCAGGCATCCCATCGAGATCCGCATCGGGTTGAACTCCGGTCCGCTGATCGCCGGGGTGATTGGGCGCAAAAAATACTTCTACGCGCTGTGGGGGGACATGGTCAATACCGCCAGCCGTATGGAAAGCCACGGCGAGAGCGGAAAGATCCAAATCACGCGCGAGACCTATGAACTGGTGAGGGATCAGTTTGAGTGCGAGTATATCGGCGAAATTTCCGTAAAGGGCAAGGGCAAAATGGAAGCCTGGCACTTGCTCACCAGAAAAGAGGAAAGGAGTCTGTCACATGCCTGAATCTGCTCTCGCAAAGAAAATGAAATTGAAGTCCAACGCGAAAGCCGCCGTCATCCACGCACCGGAAAACTACGTGGATGAATTGAGGCATGACACCGCGCTATCACCTACCCTGAGAGGCAAATTCGATTGGATTCAGATCTTCGTCCGGAACAAAGCCGAGCTGGAGACGCTTGCCCCAAAAGCTGCCAGAGCCCTGCGGCCGGAATCCATGCTCTGGATTTCCTTCCCCAAAGGCTCGTCAAAAATCCAGACCGATCTGACGCGCGATCAAGGATGGGAAAGCTTGCAGGCATTGGGTTTGAAATGGATTACACTCGTATCCGTCAATGAGACCTGGTCCGCCTTCGCTCTCCGACCCTATCGAGAGGGCGAGGAAAAACAGTCGTTTCGATTAGGAGCATAAGATGTGCAGAAGCATTAAACAATTACGAAATACCGAAATCCCCGCCACCGAGGAGGAAATCCGCGCGGCGGCGTTGCAGTTTGTGAGAAAGGTCAGTGGATATAGAAAACCTTCAAAAGTCAATGAAGATGTATTTGCGAGGGCAGTGGATGAGGTGGCAGAGGCAACCCATAAACTCATAGAGAGTCTAACAGTAAAAAGCGCATAAATTAATCTCGGCTAACTCTTAAGAGGCGCGGACTCCGCGCCTTTTGTTTCCATCCTGGAACCCGTCCCGGTTTTGCGGTGTATTGGGATTAAAACCTGGAAGGAAATCTATGCAAAGACCTGGTTACTTATTTGCGATCTTTACGCTCTTTTTTGCAGGCTGCGTGCCCCTCTCTCAACCTGTTGACGACAAGAACTCTGATAAAAACGCATCAGTGGCAGAATCCACATCACCAATTACAGCGTTAGCCAATGATGTGAGCTGTCTATCCCCTGCCCTCCAAATGAACACTGAACGGGCTGCACATTCGGCAACACTTCTACCGGATGGCAAGGTGCTGATCGCCGGTGGTTTTCGCGAGGAAGGCACCCAGGAAATTGCAATTGCCAGCGCGGAAATCTTCGACCCCGCAACCAATATCTTCACACCAACAAGTGATATGAACGAGCCGCGCAACGGGCATACGGCAACCTTATTGCCTAACGGAAAGGTACTCCTGGCGGGTGGGTGGAATCAACAGGGGCGCACGGCAACGGCTGAATTATACGACCCGCAAACCGGCACCTTCGAGTATACAGGGAGCTTGATGGCACCCAGGCAGGGGCTGACAGCAACTTTGCTAAAGAATGGTCAGGTACTAATCGCGGGCGGAGACTCAGCCCGGAACACGCCGCAACTCACAGCCGAACTATACGACCCCACCACAGAGATGTTTACTCCTACGGGAGACTTGAAGAGCGGACGCTTTGGACATACAGCTACACTTCTAAATGATGGAAAGGTTCTTCTTATCGGAGGCACCTCAGGCAATGACAATATCCTTGCCAGCGCTGAGATATACGATCCAGAGACCAGTCAATTCACTTCCACAAATGATGCGAATCTGGTTCGGTATAAACACACGGCTGTCCTACTCCGGGACGGAAACGTCCTCATTCTGGGCGGGGCAGACCAGAGAGACTGGAACGGCAAGTATGACAGCGCGGAAATCTATGATGCCAAGGCAGGCACGTTTACCCAGATTTCCAATATGAATCAAGAAAGGTTCAAGCTAGCCGATGCGGCAGTTCTACTCTCGGATGGGAATGTACTGATTGGCGGTGGAAATCGGCAAATCGAGATCTTCGATGCACAGAGCCAAACCTTCCTCACAAACGGCATGCTAGACGATGATTATTACTTCTCGGTGCTGACAGGGCTGAAGGATGGTCAGGTTTTGATCACAGGCGGATACAACGGGGACATTCTGCCTAGCGACAAAGCCTGGCTGTATTGCGGATGAAACCCGGTGGTCTGCTGTGGTGTATAGAAATTGAACACAAGGAGATATGATGTTAAGACGGTATTTTTTCGCTTCCATTCTCATAATGGTGCTCTTGGCAGGCTGCGCTCCTAAAGGAGTTGCCCAGCCTGCGGAGGTGAGAGCCCTGGAAAATCCTATCCCGACAGCCTTATCTGAACCATCCGCGACGGCGGAAATTACAAAGTCTGACGTCGTGCCGCATGACCCTCCCTCAAGCTGCCTTGTGACCACACCGCAGGATCCTGCCTTTGTGCCTCCTTCGCCTTATGACTCTCTGGGATTCGAAGATACCTTCTGGTACGGCTCCAATTCTCTTTGGACGGCTCTGAACCAGAACGGTGTTTGGTCGGGTTTGCCTTACAACCAAAATGGATATTCACAAAAGGTGTTTTGGTGGCGGGAGGGATACGTCTGGAACGAGGAACCGGATCCGGATCTCGTTGTCACCGGAGAACGATTGGATGCACCTGCGCCGCCGCTCGACAGCTCAAAGGGGACGAACGCATACGCCGCTGATATCGGCTCTGCCATGCTGGTCGGTGTTGATTTCCCTACACTCGGCTGCTGGAAGATCACAGGGAAGTACGCCGATGCTGAGCTCAGTTTTGTGGTATGGGTCACGCCATAATGACTCCTGAATAAAAAAGCCTTCCAGCGGCCCGCTGGAAGGCTTTTTTATTCGATGGCATTTCTGAGCTTCTTTGCCAGCTCTCCAAAGTGAGGAGTATAGCGGATGTCCTCCAGCCGCGGGCGCGGCAGATCCACCTTGAGATCGAGTTTGACTCT
>DATFHE010000038.1:0-5609 GCA_035248745.1 Anaerolineales bacterium
TCTTCCAGAAAATCGCCCTGCATCATCATGGGAATGCCGCAGGCTACCTCCACGTTTTCGATGGCGCGGGTCAGCTCGCCTTTGGCTTCGTCGAGGATCTTACCGTTCTCTTGTGTAACGGTGCTCGCCAGTTCTTCGAAATTTTCTTCGAGCAGGTGTTTAAGCTTGAAGAGGTACTGCACCCGTGCGACTGGCGGTGTGCGTCTCCATTCCGGGAAGGCAGCCGCGGCGGCTTGTGCGGCGCGGTCTACTTCGGAGGCGGGTGAAAGAAGCACCTGTGCGAGCACCTCGCCCGTGGCGGGATTCATTACATCCAGCGTCTGAGCATCCGGTACATCGCTCCATTGCCCGTTGATATAGTTTCGTAAATTCTTTGCCATGATGACTCTCCTTATTTGGTTTCCTCATACAACACAATAAAAGTAAAACAGCTAAAGCCGGTCGCGTGAGTCGATAAACTCCAGTGCTTCCCTTTTATAGTCCATAAAATTGTACAACTGTACTGCATACAGGTCAGTGATGAGCGTCTCACAGTGAGAAGATCAAAGGTGGATGTCGTCTATCAGGCATCAAGGGCTTACAGCATGAGGTGTTTCGCGAAAGCTTTCCTGCAATATCGCGACAAGCTGTTTTTACTGAGGGATGGGTTGCGAGCCGGCACCTTGTACCGATTGGTCGAAATCCACGATCGAACCGGTCATCATGCCTGACTCTTCTGACGCGAGAAATGCGATAGCCCGGGCAACTTCCTCTGGTTTGAGAAGGCGTCCAAACGGCATATCCTTTTCTGCGTTTTCAAGCCAGTCGTCGCCTGCATCGTGATATTTGCGCTGGATGATGTTTTCACCGGGCGTGTCCATCCAGCCAATGTTGAGTGTATTGATTCGGATGCGGTGGCGCATGACGGCGTAGGCGACGTTCCTCGTGAGGGTCATCAGTGCGCCCTTTGAAGTTGCATAAGGTGTGAGGAAAGGGACACTGCCATAGGCAGAGACACTGCCGATATTGACAATCGACCCTTCGACTGCCTCCCGCCGCATGATCTTGATGGTTTCCTGAATCAGGAGAAAGGGCGCGCGGACGTTGATTGCCATGATCCAATCCCACAACTCAGGCGTTGTATCCCAAATCGTTCCTCGATCGGAAACGCCCGCCGCATTCACTAAAATATGGACGGTACCAAAATGCTCATCAGCAGCCGCAACGATGCGGCGGCAGTCTTCCACATTTGCCAGGTCTGCCTGCACAAAGTGAACTTCGCAGGTGTCAGATTTTAGATGGGCGGCAACAGTCATTCCGCGTTCTGCGTTCCGTCCGCAAATAATAAGACCTGCTGCCCCGCGTTCTACAAATAAGCGCGCAGTTGCCTCACCGAGTCCCTGTGTGCTACCTGTCACGATAGCATATTTACCTGCCAATGAAGACTTATCTTTCATGGGAGGCTAACCCTCTGTTGTTTTGAAGTTTTTGGTATCATGTGTATGCCCATTATATGCGAATTGCTATTGAAATTACCTCTTGACACCTTAGTTTTTGTTCCTTATATTACATACAGTTCAAAGCCAGGGAAATTGACTGCAGTTTTGAAAACGGGCGCTCGAATGCACCCACCCGACTCTATTCATAAGGAGAAGAGAGATGTCTGCAAAAAGAGTACGTAGCTTGATGATCCACCTTTTGATGGCAGTTGCCATCCTTGCTGCCTGCGCGCCGGCTGCAACCGAAGCCCCGCCAGCAGCGACAGAACCGCCGCAGGTCGCTACCGAGGAACCGGCAGCCACCGAGGCGCCGGCAACGACCGAAGAACCGGCTGCTACCGAAGCGCCGGTTGAGATTACTGATACTGAACTGAATGTTCTGTGTACGCCGCAGGAACAATGGTGTCAGGGCATGAAGCAGGAGTTCGAGGCGAAGTACGGGATCACCGTAAACTACGTCCGTATGTCCTCCGGTGAAGCGCTGGCTCGTGTTCAAGCCGAAAAAGACAACCCACAGTTCGATATCTGGTGGGGCGGCCCCATCGATAGCTTTGTCGCCGCGAAGGGGGAAGGGCTGTTGGAGACCTATGAGTCACCCAATTTTGCCAATTTGACCGATCCGGAAAAAATGAAGGATGCGGATAACCAGTGGGTAGGCGTCTATGTGGGTACCCTTGGGTTTGCAACCAATACAGACTGGCTGGCGGCAAACCCTGGCGTTGAAGCGCCAACATCCTGGGATGACCTGCTGAAACCCGAGTTCAAGGGACAAGTTATGGTTGCCCACCCATCCTCTTCAGGCACCTCCTACACAGCCCTCGCGACCGTCCTGCAGTTGCGTGGCGAGGACGCCGGTTGGGAATATTTGAATCAATATGCGGATCAGGTCTCCCAATTCACCAAGAGTGGCGCCGCGCCTGCCAAGTTTGTTGGTCAGGGTGAAGCTGCGGTGGCTATTGTGTTCTCTCATGACATTGTGAATGAAATCGAGAACAACAAGCTGCCTCTGGTACTGACCTTCCCCGAAGAAGGAACCGGTTACGAAATTGGTGGTATGGGGATCCTCAAGGGTGCCAAAAACATGCAGGCTGCAAAGCTGTGGTACGACTGGGCTCTGACCCCCGAAGCCCAGGCTTTGGGTCCCACCTACGCCGCCTATCAGGCACCCACCGTTACAGGCGTTGAACTCTCTCACCCCGAATTGCTCGAAGTCAACCTGATTGATTATGACTTTATCTGGGCAGGGGAACACAAGCAGGAGTTCGTTGATAAGTTCACGAATGAAATTGCGGGCGCTGACAATCTAAAAGAATAGTGATTGGGTTACGAATTCTGGGCGGCACTACGGTGCCGCCCAGAATTGCATGATCAGAAGATCATGATCGGAGGAGCATGAAGACCACTCTAGCACTACCCAAATCCCCAAAAGTGCAATTTGTCGGCGTTACCCGTCGCTTCCAGGAATTCTCATTAATTTTCAGAGATCCAGTGCTTTTTATGAGCCTGCTGTTCTCTGGAATTTTTATCTTTGTGTTTGTCATCCTGCCAATCCTTCGAACCATCTCAGGCGGCTTTATCTCGGACGAAGGCAATTTGGATCTCACTTATTTTGGGCGTTATTTTGACAGCTTTTATGGACCCGGGTTGCGACGCGCCTTTCTGGATACCATGATCATGGGTTTGATGACAGCGACGTTCGGCACGCTGGTGGGCTTTATTTTTGCTTACGCGAGCGTCCGCTGCAACCCGCCAGCAAAAAACCTGCTTCACTGGCTGGCTCTGTTGCCGACTGTTTCTCCGCCGTTTGCACTGGCTTTGAGTGTGATCCTCTTATTTGGGCGGAGTGGGTTGATTACCAAAAAAGTGCTGGGGATCACGTTCGTTTCTGGGATGAACGATATTTACGGGTTGGATGGACTGGTTCTCGTTCAAACGATCACTTTCTTCTCGGTAGCCTATTTGATTCTGCGCGCCATGCTGGAGCGCCTGAACCCCTCGTTGGAAGAGGCAGCTGCAAGTCTGCGAGCAAGCCGGTGGCACATCTTCCGGACGGTGACCCTGCCTCTCCTCATTCCCGGCATTGCAGGCTCGTTTTTGCTGCTGTTTGTCGAATCACTGGCTGATCTGGGAAACCCGCTTTTTATTGCAGGAAATCGAACCGTCCTTTCGGCGCAGATCTTCCTGGCTGTGATCGGTGAATACGATTATCAGAAAGCCTCGGCATTATCGTTGATCCTGATCGTTCCAACCTTGATCTTATTCATGATCCAGAGATATTACGTGAACCGGCGCTCCTACATTTCCGTGACCGGCAAACCCTCCGGCGCGCAAATCACGGAGAAGGATCCTGTCATTCGCTGGGGGTTTAATATTGCAGCCTATCTGATCTGCGCATTTGTGATCCTGCTGTATGCCACCATTGTCTACGGGTCGTTCAGCTTTACATGGGGAGTTGATTTCACTCCTACTTTAAGGCACTGGTCCATGGTAGCCACACGTGGGGTGGAAGCGATTCTGGATACAACGTTCTTGAGCGCTCTGGCAACGCCCTTCGCCGCCTTCCTGGGCATGGTCATTGCATGGCTGGTGGTAAGAAAGAACTTTAGCGGGAAGGAAGTGCTGGACTTCACCTCAAACCTTGGCGGAGCCGTGCCCGGCACGATCCTGGGGATTGGCTTTGTATTGGTGTTCAATAAACCACCGCTCGCGCTGGCAGTGGTGATTTACGCGCTGTTAGCCATGTTTTTTGTCCTGGTGGTTGGCAAGGGTGCAAGGGAAAAACTGATTATCCTCCTGCTTGGGACCACAGCCGGTATCCTCCTGACCCGGCTGGAAGCTGCGCAGGTTTATTATGTGCTGGGCGTTCTTTACCTGCTTTTAGCAGTACTCCTGTTTCTCAGTACTAAGAAAACGTTTGGCGCCCTGTCTTCCATTTTGCTGGGGGTATATGTTATGAGCACCAATTGGGTGAACGCGATCGCCCAGCCCATTGCGGATTTCAGCCGAAGCATCGAACGCGGTTTCTGGAGTAATGCAATTTTCCAGTTCTCCGATCACATCAAAGTGCTCTTTCAACCTCCTCCCTCGCTTCTGGCAATTTTCCTCATCTTTGCAGGCATTCTTTTGGTGCAAGGGTTGCAATCTCGCGGCCAGCGGCTGGCTGGAGGCATCCTGGCTCTGGCCGTTCCCTGCGCTATGTCTTTCATGGAGATTCCGTTTGCATTGGTCGGCGGCGCTTACATTATCATGGCAGCATTTATCATCCGCAGCTTGCCGGCATCGGTGCGCGCGGGGGTAGCATCCCTACAGCAGATCGACCCCTCGATCGAAGAGGCTTCAAACATTCTTGGCGGGGACTCACAATACACGTTCCGTAAAGTCACGCTGCCGTTGATTCTTCCCGCCCTGGTAGCAGGGCTAATCTTCAGCTTCACCCGTCATATGACAAGTCTCTCTGCCATTGTTTTTCTCGTCAGCGCAAAATGGAGGATTGTGACGGCTTCGATCCTCAGCGAATGGGAGCAGGGCGGGGTCAGCATTGCAGCTGCCTACTCGACTCTCATTATCCTGTTCGTTATGATCGCCATCGTTCTGTTGAATTTTGTCACCAATCGTTTACTTCGTGGTCGTGAAGGTGTGGACCTCAGTCAAGGGTTGTAATCATCACAGAAATGAGGAGTGCTCAATGTACTTAACGCTGGAGAACATTACAAAGGTTTTTCCTTCACGAGGGAATGTCGGTGAAGTGACGGCAGTGCACGATGTAAATCTGGAGATCCAAAAAGGCGAGCTGGTGACTCTGCTGGGACCCTCGGGTTGTGGCAAGACTACCACGCTGCGCATGATCGCAGGATTTGAATTCCCCACCTCCGGACGGATTGTTTTGGATGGCGAGGAAATCAATTCCCTGCCGCCGCACAAACGGGAAATGTCGATGGTCTTTCAAAGCTACGCCTTGTTTCCCCACCTGACTGTTTTTGAAAACGTCGCTTATGGATTGAATGTACAGAGATTGAGTAAGAAAACCATCGCGGAACGGGTGGGGCGCGTGTTGGATCTGGTCCATCTGCAGGGCTATGGAGATCGGGCTCCGGGGCAGTTATCTGGCGGGCAGCAGCAGCGCGTGGCGCT
>DATFHE010000039.1:0-5301 GCA_035248745.1 Anaerolineales bacterium
GAATGTCCGCACGCGTCGTAATCAGTCGTTGTCCTGGTGCCCGGCTGACAAACTGAACGAGGATCGGCAAGAGCAAGCCCAAAATGAGGAAGAAACCAATCAGTACCAGTGCAATAGGTAGGAAGTAAGAGGCGAAAAAAGCTGCGACGGCAATGCCAATCAGGACAGCCGTCAATGAAGGGGAGACAACACGAACGTAGAAGTTTTCCAGGGTTTCTACGTCGCCGATGACGCGCGCCAGCAGGTCTCCGCTTTTGTAATCCATCAAGCGGGCAGGTACGAGAGGTTCGAGCTTCTCATAAAACCATACCCGCAAGTGAGCAAGCAAACGGAATGTAACGTTGTGCGAGACCAGCCTCTCCAGATAACGGAAGAGCCCGCGGCTGATACCAAAGAAACGCACGCCGACCACAGAAACGCCGAGATCCGCGATCGAGGGATGCAGTGCTGCTGTAGAGATCAGCCATGCCGATGTACCGATCAAAGCCACGCTTGAGCCAATCGTCAGGGCGCTCAACAGGACAGAGAGCACAACCCAGTTCCACGAGCCATGGAGGAAGGAAAGGAGGCGAGGGAGGATGGGGAGGGAGTAAGTAGCCTGCAAGGGATGCTTCGCCCTGAGTGGTAATTGGGGATTAAAAGCTGGAGGCTGGAGAGTAGGGGGTGAAGCATTAAACTGCTCACTCCCAAGCCCCTTGCTCGAATACTCATACGTTTTCACCATGGAAGCATAGGCATCATTTTGCGCGAGCAATGCCCGATGTGTGCCAGATTCAATGATTCGGCCTTCTTTAATCACTATAATTTTGTCCGCTCTAAAGATTGTGTTTAAACGATGAGCGACGGTGATAACGGTTCGTCCCTGCATAATGCGGTGGGTGGATTCTTCCAGGAGGGATTCGGTTTCAGGATCCAGACTGGATGTGGGCTCATCGAGAATGAGTATAGGAGCATTTTTGAGGAACGCTCGAGCGAGAGCGAGACGTTGTGCCTGTCCGCCGCTAAGACGCGCCCCGCCTTCACCAATAACGGTCTCGTATTTCTCAGGTAGTGTTTCGATGAATTCATGCAAATACGCGGTTCTGGCAGCTTCCCTTACCTCTTTGTTGGTTGCATCATGCTTGCCAAGACGGATATTTGCTGCGACCGTGTCGTGGAAAAGATAGGGTTTTTGTGGGACCCAGGCGATCGAATCACGTAATTCGGAATTCGTAATTTGTTGTTCCCCATTGATGAGGATCGTCCCAGAGGTCGGCTGGACAAAGCCGAGCAGGAGATTCACAAGTGTGCTCTTCCCCGCGCCGCTTGGGCCGACGAGGGCAATATGTTGGCCTGTATCAATCTGTAAATTGATGGTTTCGAGCGCAGGTGCTGTTTCACCGGGGTAGGTGTAACTCACATCCTTAAGCATAAGGGACGATACCCTCTCAACAGGCTGCCTGCTGCTCACTGTCAATGGATTACTAGGCGCTGGTGTATCCAGTATTTCATAGATCCGTTTCGCGGCGGTTGTGCCAGCCATCCCGGCGTGGAAGCGTGTGCCGAGCATCCGCAGAGGCATGTAAAACTCCGGGGCAAGGACAAGGATGAAGAAAGCTTCGAGGAAATCTATCCGGGCATAGAGCAGGCGGAACCCGATCTCCACAGCAATGACGGCCGTGCTCAGGGTCGCCAGCAATTCCAGTGCCAGCGCGGAGAGGAACGTAATACGCAGGACGTTCAGCGTTGTGTCGCGGAACTGGTTGCTGACCGTCTCAATATTTTTTGCGTGTGCCCTGGATTGACCAAATAATTTCAGTGTGGTCAGTCCCTGCAGACTATCGAGGAAATGGGCGGAAAGACGCGAAAGCGTCTGATATTGCCGCTTGGTGACAATCTCCGCTCCTTTGCCGATCATGACCATAAAAAACGGAATCAACGGTGCGGTGATGAGCAGGACGATTCCCGAAAGCAGGTCAATCGGGAAGACGACGAGCAATATACTAATCGGAACCAACGCAGTGATGACAAGCTGTGGAAGATACTGACTGTAATAGGCATCCAGCGCTTCGATCCCCTCAACCGCAGCAGTCGTGAGCTCGCCGGTGCGCTGCCCACGTGTGTAGGCGGGACCAAGCTGCAGCATATGCTGAAAAAGACGCTCACGCAAATCGGTCTTAATCCTCACGGCAACCGCATTCGCGCTGACCTCATTGATCCATGTCAGAAATGCGCGCCCGGCAATAACAAGCAGGAGCAGCCGCAGCCAGGACGTGACGTCTACCAGTGTCCGACCTTCCAGATGAACTCCGTTGACCGTCAGGCTCAGCAGGTAGGCTTGCCCAATGGGCAGGAGTCCGATGAAAAATCCGGAGAGGATCGTGATGAGCAGGGCAGAGCGAGAGTCGCGTGTAAGAGATAAAAGCCGACGGTGCATGATTAAGGCTCAGACGTAAAATTTCCAGGTGTCAGGCAGAAAGGAAGACTTGCACACAAAGTTATACATCACTCTAGGTGCTTACTTAATTAAACGGTCGGAAGGTTGAAGATGCTGACAAGACTCCAACCTTACCATTAACCAGACTTATAGATCAGGTTGTCTTAGTAGACCAGGCTTTGCTTCTCGGCGGTGATGCGCTTGCGGAACATGTAATACGTCCAGCCCTGGTAGAGGAGTACGATCGGGACGAAGATCAGGGCAATGATAGACATAACCGTCAGTGTATATTGCGAAGATGAGGCGTTATAGATTGTGAGATTGTACGCCGGATTCGTGCTGGAGATCATGAGGCGCGGGAACATCAGGGTAAAGAACGCGATCTGGGTTAATATGATGTGTACGCCCGTTGAGATAAATGCCCAGCCTTCCTTTTTGCGGTTGATGAAAAGAATTGTCACCAGCAAAACGATAACAGAGGCAATGGGCATGATGCCCGGGTTGACACCGATCTTGATGGAAATATCTGTATAGATGTAGGTGGTAACGGCGAGAAGAACCACGGCGACTGCTGCGACAATGTAAAGCTTTTTGGATACTTCGCGGGCGCGGGCGCGTAATTCTCCGTCCAGCTTCAGGGTCAGGAAGTTTGCGCCGTGCAGGAGGAAGACAGAGACCATGGTCAAACCACCGATCAGACCGAACGGATTCAGCAGCGTGAACAGGTTCCCGGTATAGATCATGTTTTCGTCGATCGGAACGCCCTGCGCCAGGTTGGCAAATGCCGTTCCCAGCAAAAAGGATGGCAGAAAGGACCCGATCGCGATCATCCGGTCGAAGCGTCTGCGCCAGGCGGGGTTCGAGTCTTTCGAGCGGTACTCGAACGAAATACCGCGCAGGATCAAGCCGATCACAAGCAGGAACAGGGCGAGATAGAAGCCGCTGAACATTGTGGCATACCAGTGGGGGAACGCGGCGAACATCGCGCCGCCAGCGGTAATCAGCCAGACTTCGTTGCCATCCCAGACTGACCCGATCGTGTTGATGATGGCGCGGCGCTCTGTGTCGTTTTTTCCGAGGAACGGCAGGAGCATTCCTACACCAAAGTCAAAGCCTTCGAGGAAGAAGAAACCGATCCACAGGACAGCGATCAGGATAAACCAAAGCGTTTGGAGAAATTCGTAAGACATGTCAGATTCTCTCTTCCTAATTTTGTGCACCGATGGGCAAGATCTCATGCAAGCCGCCGCTCTCAGGCTCTTCATCCACCGATTCGTGCAGGGCAGCATCGGGTCCGGCAATGGCATATTTCTTCATCAGGTAAAACATGGCAATGCCCAGGGAGCCATACACTACTACATAGCCAATCAAAGAGATCGACAGATCGAGCATAGTAAGGTTCGGAGAGACACCTTTTTCAACTGTGAGCAGTCCCTGGACGATCCAGGGTTGGCGGCCCATCTCTGTCAAGATCCAGCCGCTTGTGTTGGCCATATAGGGCAGCAAAAGAACCCAGGGAACCCACTTCATCCACCGGGCATTCTCAAAATCTTTGCGCGTCGCCAGTAGGAAGAGAAAGGACAGCGCCATCATGAGGAAGCCGATTGTCATCATGATGCGGAACGCCCAGTAAGTAACTACGATCAGCGGAATGTAATTGTCCGGTCCATACTTCACTTGGTACTCTTTTTGAAGGTCATCCACGCCGCGCACTTCACACGTTAAGTTGTTGCAGGCGAGCAGGCTCAACAACCGCGGCACGCGGATCGACCAAATCTCACGTTTGCCTGTCAGGTCACCGATCGTGAGGATGGAGAACGACGCCGGGTCTGAGGTCTCCCAGTGCGCTTCAATGGCGGCGAACTTCATTGGCTGGGTCTCATACATATACTGACCGTTGGTGTGCCCACCGAGAAAGACGAGAACGCCGGCGATCAAGCCGACTAGCGCTGCCATCTGGAAGGAAGGCTTGAAGACCTCCAGATATTGTTTGCGGACAAGGTGATAGGCGCTCACACCCAGGATCAAGAAACTGGCGGTCGCCAGACCCGCGGCAATCGTGTGCCAGAAGAACAACCAACCTTTCGGATTGGTGATCAAAGCGAAGAAATCGACGAGCTCCGCGCGGCCGGTCACTTCGTTGATCACGTAACCAACCGGATGCTGCATCCAGCCGTTGGCGAGCAGAATCCACAACGCGGAAAGATTCGAGGCGATCGCCACGACCCAGATCGACGCCAGATGGACTTTTTCCGGCACGCGTCCTTCGCCGAAGATCCAGATCCCCAGGAATGTCGATTCCAGAAAGAACGCCATCAGTGCCTCAATTGCCAGCGGCGCGCCGAAGATATCGCCTACATAACGGGAGTATTCCGACCAGTTCATGCCGAACTGAAATTCCTGAACGATCCCGGTAACGACACCAATTGCGAAATTGATGAGGAACAGCTTTCCCCAGAACTTCGCCATCTTGCGCCAGGACTCCTCTCGTGTCTGGTAGTAGCGTGTCTGCATGTACGCCACAAACCAGCCTAAGCCGAGGGTGAGGGGGACGAATAAAAAGTGATACACGGTCGTCAGACCGAACTGTAACCTTGAAAGTGTAACCAGATCCATAAGTCTCCTGTTTCAAAAACCAGGCTTGAAGATGTTCTCCCAAGCAAACCCCACTATACCACAATGTGCATTTTTTCACAAGTTGATTGTGTTAAAAGTAACAAAACGTTAATATTGTTTTTCCAACTACGATCCAGAGTACGAAGCATACCGCCCGGCGGTATAATCTGTGAAATTTCTCTTGAGGTGTACATGATTGATCCTGTGATTTTCACAATTGGGAATTTCTCTTTACGCTGGTACGGCGTGATCGTAATGCTTGGGGTGAT
>DATFHE010000040.1:0-3989 GCA_035248745.1 Anaerolineales bacterium
CATCGCCGAATCCAAGCCATTCTTTACGAATTCGAGCGCAGCCTCGGCTGCGCGGTCTACAATCTCAGAGAGGACTTTCAGTTCCTCACGCGAAAAATCTTGAAGGACATACGCTGCCGGGTCCATTCTCCCAGGTGGGCGACCAATGCCGATGCGCAGACGAGGGAAATCCTTTGTGCCGAGTTGTGTGATCGCCGAAGCCATGCCTCCCTGCCCGCCAGGTCCTCCCTTGGGGCGAATACGAATGGTGCCGAAGGGAATATCGAGGTCATCGTGCGCGATCAGCATATTTTCGACAGGTAGTTTATAGAAGTTAAGTAACCCTTGCGCGGATTGACCAGAAAGGTTCATATAGGTCTGCGGCTTGGCAAGGATCAGCTTGCGGTCTTCATACGTCGCCGTCGTTACAATCGCTTTCGATTGCACTTTCATACCGCGCGCGTTCAGGCGCACAACCAATCGGTCGATAAGCATAAAACCGACGTTGTGACGGGTGTCGCGGTATTCGCGGCCCGGGTTGCCGAGTCCAATGAGAAGATACGTTGTTTCAGGTGTCATGGATTAGGTTCCAAGATTCAGATCTCAGGTTCAATAACGACGGACACGGATGATTAGCCCGGCAAGAGCGAACAATCCAAGGATCACAAGCGCGCCGCGTCCCAGGCTGACATAGATTTGATTTTGCCCCAAAGAGACCGGGTTTGGCGGGAGAGCGGTCGGGGTGGGACGGGGTGGGGCTGTGGGTGTGGGCGAAGCAGCCAGCAGGAACGGTGTAGGGATGAGAGCCGATTCTGGCTCTGGCGTAAGAGTCGGTTCCGGCGTTGTAGTTGGCTGGACGTCATTGCCGATATGAATAGGAACCGTCACTTCCTGGAATGTGCCATCCTCAAAGTTGACGCGTAACCGCAGAACATAATCACCATCCGTGATGGATGTGGTATCCCAGACGGCAAGCGTGGAATCCGTCAGAGGCTGCGAAAAGCTCTGGATGTTGAACCAGGTGCTGGTTGGGTCAGAGGCGTAGGCAAAGTCCAATTGGGCTGAAAAAAAGGTGGGAACCTCCACATTGCCAGTGATCGTGACCTGCCCGCGCAGAAGCGCATCGGGCGCGGGCGAAGTGATCGCAACAGGAGGTGTATCCTGCGCCGCCATGGAAAACAAAACCAGCAGAAGAGAAAGCCGTCGCATCATCAATCGAACGTGTAAGTTTAACATGAACTGAGAGGGGGGTCAAATTCACCGTTGATACGGCAGCAGCGCAATTGCGAATCAAGCTGCCACAGTGTGCGGACGGCGGACGGACTTTTTCTCACACTGACGAGAGAATTGAAGTATGGTAAACTGTGGCAGAACTTCGGTACTCAGGAGAATCCAATGACTAGAAATCGCGCTGACATGATGGTAGAGCGCCTGCGCAACATGCAAGCTGCCGCGCCCGATATCGAAGCCTCTGCTGTTGTTTCCGTGGATGGTTTAATCATGGCGTCCGCCTTGCAGCAGGGTGTGGAAGAGGACCGCGTCTCGGCCATGTCTGCGGCGATGCTCAGCCTGGGCGAACGGATTTCCAACGAGCTGGGACGGGCAGGGCTGGAACAGGTGTACATCAAAGGCGATAGAGGTTCCATTGTACTGACGTCCATCGGCGATGAAGCCGTGCTGACGGCGATGGCCCGCCACGAGGCAAAACTGGGCATGATCTTTCTCGAGATGCGGCGTGCCGCTGAGGATCTCGTAAAACTGGTAGGATGAAAACACAGATCTACAAGGCACTCACAACGTACGGAATTCCCGGTGGGGAGGGCTCAACTGCCCTCCCCACTGCATTTAACGTAACAACGTAAATCAGAGGTAATGGATGGCTACAAAATACTTATTTTACACGGGCGGTGTCGTGTCCTCGGTGGGCAAAGGGGTGACCGCCGCCGCAACCGGGCTTCTGTTGAAGGAGCGTGGGTTCAAGGTGACCGTACAGAAGCTGGACCCCTATATCAATGTGGACCCGGGTACGATGAGCCCGTACCAGCATGGAGAGGTCTATGTCCTCGACGACGGGGCGGAGACTGACCTCGATCTCGGTCACTATGAACGTTTCATCGACATCCGTCTGAGCCGCTCCAGCAACTTCACCAGTGGACAGGTCTACGCCGAGATCATCAGTAAGGAGAGGCGGGGTGATTTTCTCGGTGGGACGATCCAGGTCATCCCGCATATCACGAATGAGATCAAGCGCCGTGTAGCAGGCATCGCCAGAGAGACCAAGGCAGACGTGGTGATCGTGGAAATTGGCGGTACAGTCGGCGACATCGAGTCACAACCGTTTCTGGAGGCATTGCGGCAGCTCCGCAATGAGGTGGGACGCGAGAATGTCTTTTTCATCCATGTGACGTGGCTGCCCTATATCGGCGCGACAGGCGAGATCAAGACGAAGCCCACCCAGCACTCTGTTGCAGCGCTGCGCTCCATTGGTATTTCGCCGAATATGATTATCGCCCGTTCCGATTACCCGGTGGACAAGGAGCTTTGCGACAAGATCGCCTTGTTCTGTGACGTGGAAAAACAAGCGGTTGTTCCGATGGTGACCAGTGATGTCCTGTATGAAATACCTCTCTTGCTCGAACGAGCTGGCGTTGGCGATTATCTGGTCGAAAAACTCGAGATGAAAGCCACCAGTACGCCTGATATGAAGCCCTGGGAAAAGCTGGTGGAACGTGTACGGAAACAGAAACCCAGTGTGAAAGTGGCACTGGTCGGAAAGTATGTGGAGCTACAGGATGCTTATATGTCTGTGCGCGAGGCGCTCAAACATGCTGCGCTGGCGAACGATGTGGAGGTAGATATCGGCTGGGTGCACTCCGCAGATCTGGAAAAGGATAAGGGCTGGGATGTGATCCAAAACTCGGATGCCATCCTGGTCCCCGGTGGATTCGGATCACGCGGCATCGAAGGCAAGATCATGGCAGCGCGTTATGCACGCGAGAGGCAAATACCTTATCTGGGGCTATGCCTGGGGATGCAGGTGATGTGCATCGACTTTGCCCGCGGCGTGTTGAATCACGAAGATGCCAACTCTTCGGAATTCGATCATGGCACAGAGTACCCCATCATCGACCTGATGCTCGACCAGCGCGCCATCACCGATATGGGCGGCACGATGCGTCTCGGACTCTATCCCTGCGAACTGCAGGAGGGGTCAAAAGCCGCGGCGGCGTATGGAGAAGAGAAAGTGGAAGAACGCCATCGCCACCGCTTCGAATTCAATAACGCTTACAAAAAGGACTTTGAAAAAGCCGGCATGGTGTTCTCAGGCATGTCCCCAGACGGAAAGCTGGTGGAGATTGCGGAGATCCGAGATCATCCCTTTATGGTCGGCAGTCAGTTCCACCCCGAGTTTTTGTCTCGGCCGATGAAACCGCATCCCCTATTTACGGGGTTCATCAAAGCGGCGAAGGAAAAAAACGGGAAGCATTAAGCAAAAGAGGTGGACTGCAGGTCCACCTCTTTTGGTGTGAAATTACCTTCGTTTCTTTCCGCTTTTCTTCTTCTCCTGCGTTTTTGCCGGGACATTTGCGACCGCCGTAGCTACGCGGGATGCCACTGCCTTACGATATGGCTCGTGCAGAGTAACAGGTGCGCCTTTCCCTCGTATTCGCAAGTTGAGCATCTCCACCAGAACCGAAAAGCCCATCGCAAAGTAGATGTATCCCTTCGGGATATGCTGGTGGAGTCCTTCGACGATCAGCGTGAAACCAATCAATAGAAGAAAACTCAATGCCAGCATCTTAACCGTGGGGTGGCGTTCCACAAAATTACTGAGAGGCGTGGCACTGAAGACCATGACGACTGCGGCAATAACTACAGCCGCGATCATGATCGCGAGCTCATCCACCATACCCACTGCAGTGATCACGGAGTCGAGTGAAAAGACAATATCGAGCAGCATGATTTGAATAATGACGCTCCAAAACGCAGCCTGCACTTTTGCCCCGGCC
>DATFHE010000041.1:0-6842 GCA_035248745.1 Anaerolineales bacterium
TTCTTCGTGTTCGCTCAGGGTCGTCAGCCAGCGATCCGATGCCAGATAGACGTCCTCGTCAGGGCGAGGCGTATCAAGGGCGCTGCGCAGGTCGGTCGTTTCCCCTCGATCCAGCTGGATCAACATGCGCAGGATGGCGCCGGTGCTATACCCCGCGCGGGAAAGCATGCGGATGACCCGCAGGCGGCTGAGTTCTGGTGCTCCATAGCGCCGGTATCCGTTGGATGAATCCCGGGGAATCTTGATCAGCCCGTTGCGGTCCCAGCTTCGCAGGATGTCAATGCTCACGCCCAGCAGACGAGCTACCTGACCAACCTGTAGAGACTGCGGCGTGGCATCGGCGGGTGCGCCCAGTGCCCAGCGTTCGAGCAGATTTACGGCAACCTCTGCCTGAGCGCGTTCGGATTGGACGAGTGCCAGATGGCGGTAGGCAAGCTCCAGAGAGCCGCCCAGGTCATCACGCGCGGTTACATAGATAATATGAAGTCCTGATTCGAAAATCGATTTGCCGGGAAATAGATTGGAGAACACCAGGCGCGTCAACCGCAGACAATCCAGGTGGCGCTCGGTAAAACGGCGATAGCCTGATAGACTGCGCGCTGCCGGTGGAAGGAACCCCTTCTTTTCGTACCGCCGTACCGTGTTTGGATGGACTCCAACTGCCCTGGCAAGCTGGGATGTGCTTAAGTATTTCATGCCAACCTTGCATTAAACCATTGCTGGGAAGAGATGTCGAGGGATGAGAGGAGGAATGGGAAACTAGTGAATCGAGTTGCCTCCTGTCATTTCTGTGGGTAGACCCTTTGGGCAGGAGAATGTATGATTCAGGGATCGATCGCAGCTTCAACGCAAAGGAGTAATTCATTATGGCGAACATTTATGGAAATCAATTTGCTCGGGGGAAGAGGGGGAGATTTGATCAACAGTTCGTGAGCCACACGACTCGGTCAGGAAAAACGATCGTCGCCGGTATGCCGCTCTTTCACGAGAACGCCGGACATACCGAAAGACAGCCGATGCATCAGGCAGCTGTCCGGGATGCAGCCATCTATGCCTGCTTTGCTGAAAACCTGGAAGCATATATTTGCAAAGCACAGGAATTGGGCACCACCGCCTACGCTCTTGCCGTTACCGATTGGTACGGCGCGCCAAAAGTGCTGGAGATTGACGTCGATTGCTGGATGGGCAACACGGGGGAAATGATTCGGGTGAAGGCGCGGGACAACGTAATGGTTGCAAGCGTCACAGTCGTAATCCGTGATCCTCACGGACAAATTCTGGAAATGGGAGAAGCCCGGCAATCCCTGGCTGGGAGTCCCTGGTGGAATTACACCACCCAATCGCCTGTCCCCCTGAGACCGTTCCCGATCGTCCAGGCCATTGCCTTCGACCTGCCGGGGAACAGAGATTCGTTTACGATCAGCTGAGCCTGAACTCTCCCTCAACGAATATCGTAAAAACCAGTCATACTTGCTCAAGGTACAAAAATAGGCAGTCCTACCTGGCTAGAAGTAGGACTGCCCTCGGAGCGGCAAAGCAACTGAACTATTAAGATTATAAGAGGAAAGATTTCCTGAAAAAAGTAGGGAAAACCCTAAGTAGATTAGAATAGTATATAACGTTTCAATTTCAACCTGTCATGCAAAAAGCCGCCCATCGAGGTGCGGCTTTTTTAATTCAATTAGCAGGTTAGTTTCCGTCCCCTCGTAGATGTATCTCTTCGGTCAGTCTGAGCTGGAAAAGGAGAGCGAAGAAAAACTGGATGATGCGCTGGGCTCGATCACAAGCTTGATGGCGGTGCGCACCTTGTCTTCAATCGTGACATCGGCAAACTCGGGCACACAACTTACAAAGATACCATCATTCCTGAGGTAGCCAGTTGCCAGTACCAGGGCTTTCATTGCCTGATTGACAGCACCTGCGCCGATCGCCTGTACTTCCGCTCGATGATGCTCACGGACTACTCCGGCAATTGCACCGGCAACTGCAGACGTTCGTGAGTTTGCTGAAACTTTGATCATATCCATGGTAAGCCTCCGATTGTTCTTAATGGTTTATCCTTGCAGTTCCATGTCACATGGAATGCCAAACTTTACCGTTTTGAGACATAACAGGAAAGGTAGGAATATCCCTACTGGAATGGGATTCGGAGTTCATCAATCATAGTACTTGCTTAACAGTGGGTGAGCCTCACAAGAGATTGTTTTGAAGAAACGAAGAAGGAACAAAAGGGTTATCCCTACCTCATTCGCGCTTTTTCGATCCTGCAATTTGCATTACAATCTTCCCATCAAGGTTGTGTGTTAACACTGTAATTCCCAAATAAGGACTGCATTTGGAACATCCCCCCTCTTCTGTTACCGGTTCAACTGCTCTCGATCTCGCGATCGTATTCCTTCTCGTCCTGGCGAATTCCTTTTTCGTGGCTTCTGAATTTGCGCTGGTCTCGGTGCGCAAAACGCGCATCGACCAATTAGCGGCGGAGGGCAATCGCACAGCAGGCGTGGTACAACGCGCCGTTCGCGACCTGGATCGTTATATTGCCGCGACACAAGTAGGTATTACGCTAGCCTCGCTGTTGCTGGGTGGGATTGGCGAACGATCCCTCGAGCCCATCCTAAGCTTCGTCTTCCGCTGGGTGCCGGAGGAATGGCAGGGACTCACGCGCGGTGCCCTGGTGGCAGGCAGTGCGTATTTCATCATGACCGCACTGCACGTTATCATCGGCGAGCTCATGCCCAAGTCGATTGCGCTGCAGCGGGCAGAAGGGACGGCCCTTTGGATCGCGCGGCCGATGTCCTTCTTCGCAGCTCTCTTTTCGCCGCTGATCTGGCTGCTGAATGGGATTGGCAACTTTCTCCTGCGCCTGCTGGGCTTCCATGCTGCCGAAGGCCATGACCAGGTCCATTCGCCGGAAGAGCTCGATATGATTTTCACAGAATCACACAAAGGCGGTGAGATCAACCAGACAGAGTTCGAGATCCTGCACCGTGTCGTCCGTTTTTCCGATACGAATGTACGCGCCGTGATGGTGCCTCGCCTGGAAATGCAAGCGCTGCCTGTGCGAATTACGCGCAGGCAGCTGGCTGATTTTCTACAACGCCGTCCCCACACGCGTATACCTGTCTATCAGGATTCGTTGGACGAGATCATCGGCGTAGTCAACTCTAAGGATCTTGAGCACCTCTACAGCCGGGAGCTGGCTCAGGAGCTGAAACAAGTACAAACGGCGATTTCGGCAAAGAGCAACAGCCAGCGTGTCGGGGAGTCCATCCACGAAGCGGATACGGATACGAAACTCCTGGACCTGACTCCGCTGGTGGTTGAGGCAGCCTTCGTCCCGGAAACGATCCGCATCGATCGCCTGCTGACAGAACTGAAAAAGCGCCGCCAGCAGATGGCGATCATCGTCAGTGAATACGGTGTGACCTCCGGGCTGATCACCCTGGCAGACCTGCTGGAACAGGTGTTTGGCGATCTGCCCGACGAAGCTGCGGAAGCCGAGCCGGAGATCCAACAGCGACCCGATGGCAGTATAAAGGTGGCAGGCGGTGTGAGCATTGACGAGGTCAATGAACAGTTCAGTCTCGGCTTCCCTACTGATGAAGCAGTGACAATGGCTGGATTGGTAATTAATGCCCTGGGGCGAACCGCTACGGTGGGTGATGAAGTGGAGATCAACGGTATGCGCCTGCGAGTCGAAAATGTGGACCGGTTCCGAATCTCTACACTCAGCCTGTTCACCCCGCCAGACAAAGCTCCTAACGGTGACAAGGTGGAGCCTCCCCTCTAAATTCGAACATTTCTATGAGGTATGCCAGAGTCTGGAGATCCATCCTTCAGACAGGCATTCATTCCTACGAAGAATTTTCACATGAATATAAAAGGGGCAGTAACAAGAGGATAGGTCTCACGTCAAGCAATATATTACAAAGACTTCCAAATTCGTAGCGGTAGAAAGGAACATCCATGACGCATTCTGGATCAAGAACTCTCCCCCTGATTGAACGACATCCGAATAACCCGATCCTGACGGCTGCTCAGTGGCCATACCAGTGCAATACGGTTTTTAATCCCGGCGCCACTCTGCTGCCAGATGGGACAACTCTCCTCCTGTGCCGTGTGGAAGATATGCGCGGACATTCACATCTGACGGTTGCCCGTTCGAAAGACGGTGTTTCGAACTGGGAGATCGATCCTGAACCGACGATGCTTGCCGATACTGAGAATTTCCCTGAAGAACTCTGGGGCATTGAGGATCCGCGGGTGACCTACGTGCCCGAACTCGAACAGTATGCTGTGGTCTACACCTCCTATTCGCGCGGCGGACCGGGAGTCTCGATGGCGCTGACCAAAGACTTCCGCAGCTTCGAGCGGCTTGGCGTAGTCATGCCACCCGAGGATAAGGATGCTGCTTTGCTTCCACGCCGCATCAACGGCGAATGGGCGCTCATTCACCGCCCGGTCGGGTTCATGGGCGCGCACATGTGGATCTCCTTTTCCGACGACCTGAAACATTGGGGCACGCACAAACTCATGCTGGAAGCCCGCCGCGGCGCCTGGTGGGATGCCAATAAGATTGGTCTCTGCAACCCACCCATCGAGACGGAGCGCGGCTGGCTGGTGGTCTATCACGGCGTGCGCCCCACCGCTTCTGGCAGTCTCTATCGGTTGGGGCTGGCGCTCTTCGATTTGAACGCGCCGGAAACCTGCCTGATTCGCGGCGACGAATGGATCATGGGTGCAGAGCATGATTATGAACGGGTTGGCGATGTGGGGAACGTGGTCTTCCCGTGCGGTCACACGGTTTTGCCAGATGGAGACACTCTGCGGCTCTACTATGGCGGCGCGGACCACGTCATCGCGATGGCTTCCACCAGCATCCGCACCCTGCTGGACTGGCTCGACACACATGGACGGCACTACACCCCCCGCCTGGCAGACAGCGATGAGCATGGACCGTATCGCAGCCACGACCAGAGACGGTGATTGGAACGGCAATCTTGCATCCAGACTCCTGCCTCCCCGGGCTGTGATACAGCCCGGGGAGGCTTTTGTTTCCTTTCGCCTACATTCATAATGCCTTTCACGCCGATTCGTTACGTGTCTTAAAGAGAGGAAGACGATAATGAATCAGGTGAGTGAAAACAACGGGCGAGTGTTTCCGGCTTCTGCCGGTTTTCTCCTCGGGCTGGGGTTGGGTGGTTTCTTCGACGGGATCATACTTCATCAAGTACTCCAATGGCACCACATGGTCACGAGTGCCGGCTTTCCTCCGGACACAGTTGAAAATCTAAAGATCAATACCTTCTGGGACGGACTGTTTCACCTATCCACATACATCTTTGTCACCCTGGGACTGATCCTCCTGTGGCGCAGCGCGCATAGGCGGCACGTTCACTGGTCTGGCAAAATGCTGTTCGGAACCATCCTTTTGGGGTTTGGTGTATTCAATGTCGTCGAGGGCATCGTGGATCACCAGATCCTGGGAATCCATCATGTCAATGAAACGGTGCCGCCCGTACAATGGGTGTACTGGGACGTCGGCTTTCTTCTATGGGGCGCCGCGATGATCGTTGGTGGATGGCTCCTATTCAAGGCGGGGCAAGGGGAAACAGCTCAGGAGTTGCAAAATAAAGCCCGATGAGGAACTCCTCATCGGGCTTTGTGAGTAAAACGGCAGGAATGATTCCCCTCCGTTAAGTATTGACTTCGCTGAGGAAGTGCTGTCGTACCACCATTGGAAGCTGCATTTCAAGCCAGTCCGCCATATCCTGCTCCTCTGTAATGATGGTTTCACACACGCTGGCGATATCTTCGTGCCCCATTTCGCGAGAGGCAGCTGCGATCGCTAAACAAAGCAGACATAGGGATTTCCCCTATGGAAGCGCCATGGCATTTGTTTCTACTGCTGGGTATAATTAAACAAACAGAAGATTGCATCCGAGGTGGTCATTGCCGATGGTTTCGTCGCAGTGATCAATGGTCAAAAGCAGGGAGAATAAGATTTTGACCGAACATAGACTCCAACCACCCCATTAAGCTCATAGACCTTTCATCGTGCATTACTGTCTAACGTTCTTTGCGTCACCGCACAGACTCGTAAGATAGGATTGATTCGCGAATCGTGAAAAGGTGCCATGAAAACCGAACTTGGCAAATGTAGCGTGATCGTTTTTTATACAAGATGAACACCAGGGCAATTCTGCTGGCTTGTCTGGTTGTCGCGATATTCTTCTCTGCCGCCTGCACTGCCGACGTAAACGGCATGCCTGAGCCACGCTCATCCTCTAAGAGCGATATCGAATCAGGACGACGCCTGATCGCTAATTACGGCTGCGGTTCCTGTCATTTTATTACCGGTGTCCCAGGCGCGGATTCGAGAGCAGCGCCGCCCCTGGACCGTTTTTATGAACGCACCTACATTGCCGGGCAGCTTTCCAATACCGAAGAAAACCTCGTCCTGTGGATTCAAAATCCACAACAGATCGACCCCGGCAATGCAATGCCGGATCTGGGGGTCAGCGAAGAAGAAGCACATGATATCGCTGCATATCTATATGACTACCACCCGCCGACACTTGGGGATTTGTTCCGGCGATAAGAGGATTGATCCATGCGGAAATGCCTGTCTCGCTCCAGTACATTTGTTTTACTCCTGCTGCTCACAACTGCATGTAGTTCTCCTATTTCGATCAGCCCTTCCCGAACCCCCTCGGCCCTAAACCCACAGGGACCCGGCGCGGCGCGGCTTGCCGAGCTTTGGTGGGTGATGCTGGCTGCCGGGACACTTGCCTACCTGATTGTGCTCGTCCTGCTCTTTGCCGCGCTCCTGCGTCGAC
>DATFHE010000042.1:0-6343 GCA_035248745.1 Anaerolineales bacterium
TCATGCCCACATTTGCCAGCGAAGCGGCAGGAAGAAGAAAACGACACACATCCACATACTTCGAGCGAATACGGCGGTCCCGGGCTTCTTCTTTTTCATTCTCGCGGCGCGGGAAACGCTCAAGAATCAAACGGCGGACGGGGTCTAATGAATTTGCATACGTTTGGAACAGCAGACGAGCCGTTTCCACATATTCGTCACAAAGCGGATGTCCGTCCAACTCAGGCGGGATTGTAAAATCATTGGTCCCCCACTTTTGGTAACGGGTTGATTTCTCTGTATATGAGGCAAGCCGGTTTCCTTCAATACTCTCAATGGCAAGGCGTGAGACATTCTCAAAAGCGATATGCAGCACGGCATGTTCCGCAACCGAAGCGTGACCGTACCCCACCACCCATTTCTCATGAAACTGCGCTGTTTTTTCGTCGCTGAGTTCTGCGGCGATGGCACGGAACGATTCAGGGGAACGAGACGTCTTCGCAAAAGCCACAGCAATCGTCTCAGGGGAAAGCGAGCGCGGTGAAAGCAGGTAAATTTCACGTTCAGGCATGTGCATCTCCTTTGGGAAAGTCTGGCAGATTATAAAACAATAGCGGCTTCTCAGCCGCTATTTCCTGCATTTCTCATTCATGACAAAACATCCTGCATATCTGGATCTCACAATTGAGTATTCTGTAAAATCCGTCTTGTAACTTGCACGTCTTCCCAAATTTGGGCTACCAATTCTTCCACCGACTCGAACCTTAACTCGTCACGCAAACGCGCGACAAATTCGAGCCGCAAATCCTCTCCATAAATTTCCTCGTCAAAATCGAGCAGGTATGCTTCAACATTAAGGGTCTGTTTCTCAGGCGTGAATGTGGGATTAATGCCAATATTGGTTGCTGCAAGGTATTGTCTCCCGCTGCGATACGCCCAGCACGCATAGACGCCTTTGGAAGGAATCATCTTCTCACCGGGATATCCAATATTTGCGGTTGGCACGTTGATCGTTCTGCCGCGCCCATCGCCGCGGATCACGGGACCGTGCAGGCTATACAGGTGACCGAGCCGTCGCGCCGCTTCGGCAACATCCCCAACTTCAATGAGCTTACGGATCGCGGTGGAGGAGATCACGCCGCTCTCGTCCTCAAGAGCAGGGATCACGTCGACGCTGTATCCAAGCTCCAAACCGATTTCTGCTAAGCGTGCGGCATTGCCCTCCCGCCCTTTGCCCAGCGCAAAGTCGTAACCGATCAGCAGGTGTTTGAGCCCAAGTTGGCGCTTCAGCCAGGACATGAAATCGTAGGCAGTCACCTGGGAAAGCTCACGCGTGAACCGCTCAGTAATGACCGCATCCACACCCAGCTGTGTGAGCAAGTCTGCTCGTTCGTCCGGCAGCGTAAGGCATTTCATCTCGCGCCCGCTCAAAACAGACGTAGGGTGAGGATGGAACGTTAAAACAACAGCAGGCGCGTCATTGGCATGAGCACCCGCTGTAATTTTCTTGAGGATTTGCTGGTGACCGAGATGTACGCCATCAAAGACGCCAACCGTCAGCCAGGAATTTTGCATGTTAACTTCGGCGAGAGAGCGGTAATGTCCCATACATGAATGTAGTAATGGCTTCAGTTCCAGTAAACGACGTGTGCGAAGCGGCTACTACTAAGTCTATTCTGACGTGAAAAACACCTTCTTGGGCTGCCAGGCTGGGGTACCGTCTTCTCCCTGAACAGCTTCCATCAAGGCAACCAGTTCGCCCTGAGTACTGACGCCACGTACACGCTTGCCGAGCTCGGTATCTTCGACGGCTTTCACGCGGTGTCCGTGACGGACTCCTTCCACATCGTCGGGGCTCAATTCTATAGCGGGCCAATCACCCAATGCTTCTGCAGCAGGGATGAGATATTGATACCAGTTCCCGGCATGGAATGCCTCTTGCAACTTGCGCAAAGGCACCGCGTCTCGCAGTGAGAAGCGACCGCTCTTGGTACGGCGCAGCCCCACGAGGTAGGCACCACAACCCAGCTTCTCACCTAAATCATTTGCCAGGGACCTGACGTACGTCCCGGAAGAACAATGCACATCGATCACCACTTCAGGCGGCGCCCATTCGAGCACTTCAAGGTGATGAACGGTAATCTTGCGAGGCTCCAGTTCCACGTCCTCACCTTTGCGCGCCATTTCGTAGGCTTTGCGTCCCTGCACCTTAACGGCGGAATACGGAGGCGGGGTCTGTTCGATTTCACCGACAAATGTTTTCAACACTTCTTCGAATTGCTGCTCGGTTACGTTAACCGGTTGTGTTGTCGGGGTCACTTTTCCGTCTGCGTCGAAGGTATCAGTTCTTCCACCCAAACGAATAATCGCCTGATATCGTTTATCAGAAGCAGACACGTATTCACTTAATCGGACTGCCGGCCCCACCAAAATCACTAACACACCAGAGGCACGAGGATCGAGCGTCCCTGTGTGCCCCGCACGTCTCAGGTTAGTTCCGTTCCGTATTGCCTGCACCACATCATGGGATGTCATTCCAACGGGTTTATCTACTACCAATACCCCGGAGATCGCATTCTTTACATCTTGACTATTCACTTTCATTCCTCCTTACAAGGTTATGACAGGGCTAATTGTCACACCTGTGGCTAAATACGCCATTAAGATTGAATTATAGAGCCAGCATTTCCTGCGTGGTCTTTAGTACCAATGGCTGAATTTCGTTCAGTGCCCCCGGGATATCTGCCCCGGCTGCCGCCGTATGACCGCCACCCTTAAAATGCTTTGCAATCGGCGATACATCGATACCCGGCTCCAGGGCGCGCCACGAGATCTTGACATGGTTGTCATCTTGTTCAACGAAAATCATGCCCACTTTGTTCCCCTCAACAGCAGAAATCATATTAATCAAATCAGCGTCGTCATTGCCGCCATACCCCGATACTTTTCGGTCCTCAAGGGTAAGGGTTGCCCAGACAATTCCATCTTTTTGTTCCAGGCTGGAAAGACCCGCTCCCCAATACCGTGCTGCAGGGAAGGACTTTATCACGAGAGCCTTCATGTAGAGCTCAGCCATGTCTGCCCCGGTTTCCATCAATGTTGCACACAGACGCAAAGCAGACGGATTGGTATTGGAGGTGCGGAAACCAAGCGTATCGGTCACAATACCTGTCAATAGCGCAGCGGCGATTGGTTTCGTAATTGTATAGCCCCATTCCGGTAAATGGCGGGTGAGGATGGCAGCGGTGGCAACCTCGTCTGATTCAATCAGATTCAGCTTTCCAAACTTCCCATTTGTCTTATGATGGTCAATATTGATATCGGGCTGACCAAAGTTCTCGAAGATTTTTCCCACCCGCTTAAAGTCGGCGGAATCTACGGTAATAAAGGTGTCATATTCTCCCTGCGGTTCCTGAACAATCAGCTCGCTTCCTTCTAAATATCGAAAGGAGGCAGGCACACCATCCACTAATACCATCTGCACAGATTTCCCAGCATCGCGCAGAGCCAGGCCCAGCCCAAGCAGGGAACCAATCGCATCCCCATCCGGTCGTACATGTGACACAATAACAATATTTTTTGATTTCTGTAGGCGTTCTTTGATAGCCCCGGTTGTTTCTTCATTCATGTTGTGTGCATTCCTCTTTAGTAGTTATTTGTTTCCTGCAAGACACAAAGTTTATTTCTTTTTGCGTAATTCCGCAAGTCTTTGCTCGATTTGGTCTGCATTCTCAGGAGTCATATCCCAATGGAATCGAAGACGTGGAAAGGCGCGCAGTTCCACCCGCGCGGCAAGAGTCCGCCGGAGAAAACCCGAGGCGGACTCCAGCCCCGCGAGCACATCGGCAGAACGAGAAACGCCCTCTACTGCCGACACATACACATCTGCAAATGCAAGTTCTCGATCTACTTTTACGTCCGTCACGTAAATCTGCTGCAGGCGCGGATCGTTGATTTCGCGAATCAACACTTCCGAGAGTTCCTGGCGGATTCTGTCCGCGATACGTTGAAGACGAATTCCTGATGGCATTTTATGAACTACTGTTTTTCAACAGTATAGCAAACGAGTTGATCGCCAACCTGAATATCGTTGAAACTCTTGAAGCCAACACCGCACTCATACCCCTGCCGGACTTCTCTCACGTCCTCTTTTTCATGGCGCAGGGAGCCCATGTCACCCTCATACACGATATCCGTCCCGCGATACAAACGAACCTTTGCATTGCGGCGCAATTCACCTTCCGTCACGCGGCAGCCAGCCACCTTGCCAAACTTGGAGGCAGTGAATACTGCGAGCACCTGGGCACGCCCAATAATCTGTTCTTTGGTCTCCGGTTCGAGCATACCACTTAAGGCTTTTTGGATATCCTCGGTCATCCGATAGATGATCTCGTACAGACGGATATCCACGCCTTCCTTTTCTGCCAGGCGGCGAGCGGTAACATCCACTTGCACGTTGAAGCCAATGATAATGGCACTGGATGCGGAAGCCAGCATAACATCGTTATCGCCGATATTACCGGTTTCGGCATACAGAACCTTGATGCCAATCGGACCTTCCCCAAGTTTGTTCAGCTCACTGACAATCGGGTCCAGGGAACCTTGCACATCCGCCTTGACGATGAGATTCAGCTCTTTTGCTTCGCCCGCCTGGACGCTGCTAAACAGATCTTCGAGCGATACTTTCTTCCGGACCTGTGCCTGGGACTTTGCCAAAGCCAGGCGCTCGGCAACCATCAGACGCGCCTCTTTTTCAGAATCGACAACCTCGAACACATCCCCCGCGGAAGGAACGTCGCTTAGACCCATCACAGCGACCGGCGTAGAGGGACCAGCTTTTTTCACAGGCTTGCCCCGGAAATCCGACACGGCACGCAATCTGCCATGAGCAGTTCCCGCCACGACAATATCCCCGGATTCGAGAGTTCCATTTTGGATCAGCAGGGTTGCCACCGTGCCTTTTGTCTTATCCAGCTCGGCTTCGATAACAGTGCCGATCACCTTCCCGCCGGGATTTGCCTTGATGGATGTATTATCTGCTACCAGGAGAATCGCCTCCAGCAAATCTTCGATGCCCTGCTTCTGTTTGGCAGAGACGGGGATGACCATAATGTTACCGCCCCATTCATCGGGCACGAGCTCCTGTTCGGCGAGCTGCTGTTTGACGCGTTCGGGGTTGGCATTGGCTTTGTCGATCTTGTTGAGTGCGACAATAATCGGCACGCGCGCAGCTTTCGCATGGGCAATCGCTTCGCGGGTCTGCGGCATGACGCCATCATCCGCCGCCACAACAAGGACCACAATATCCGCACCCTGCGCGCCGCGTGCACGCATTTGTGTAAATGCCGCGTGCCCCGGGGTATCTAAAAAGGTAATCGTTCTGCCTTTGTGCTCCACCTGATACGCGCCGATATGCTGTGTAATCCCCCCTGCCTCCCCGGCTGCTACATCCGTCTGCCGGATTACATCTAACAGACTCGTTTTTCCGTGGTCTACATGACCTAGTATGGTTATCACGGGTGGACGGTTCGCTAACCGCGTTTCATCCTCCCCGGCAATCATCCGCCTCCAAAGCGGCACTTCCCCGGTCTCAACGACCACTTCCTCCACCACCTCGGGGACCGCTTCAAAACCATATTCGGCTACAACAATCGCAGCGGTATCAAAGTCCACTGCCTGATTGATGGTAGCCATGACACCATTAGACATCAATTTTTTTATGAGGTCGATGGGGCTTTTTTCGATTTTCTGCGCCAGATCGCGAATGACGATACTGGACGGCAATTCAATTTTGTTTCCGTTGTTACTCATAGGGCTACCTCCGTAGTACAAACTTCCAGCCGTTGATTAGCCCTGTGAGCGATTCAAGCAGTCGATCACATTTGGCTATTCACCAGGCCTGCGCTCTCTGCCTGCTTGTCAGCCGGCAGAGTATTCATAAAACTTTCCAGTCGAGCTCGGTCTTCCTGCGTCAATGTCGTTTTAAGCGCGTGACCAAGCGCACCTTTCAACCCACGCTCCCAGCATTCATGCCGGTCGTGCAGATAGGCACCCCTCCCGGCTAGTTTCCCGGTTGGGTCGATCTGCACCCCGTCCCCAGTCCTTACAATACGAATCATCTTCCGCTTGGGCAAAACTTCACGGCAGCCCACGCATGTCCGCTGAGGTACGTGCTTTATTCGTTGAACAGGTTTCTTCGGCACCTTCATCTCAAGTTGCTGCAACTTGCAACAACAATCCAACTATACTACCAATCTTCTCCGAGAGGATCATCGCCGCGTTTGTGTTTCTTGCGTCCGACAACCTCACCGCGTTCTTCGTCGAATTCCAGTTCAACGCTTTTCTTCTTGCCCTTTTTGCCCTT
>DATFHE010000043.1:0-5560 GCA_035248745.1 Anaerolineales bacterium
CTCGGGCGGTGTGCACATCTTAAACAGGGATATCGTTCGGATGTTGAGTATCCCGGAGGAAGTGATTAACATCGTTGCAAAACGCGAGTTACAGGAGCTACAGCGGCGTGAAAAACTCTACAGAATGGATCATCCTTCCCCCGAGGTCCGCGACCGGACGATTCTCCTGATCGATGACGGACTTGCTACCGGGGCAAGCATGCGCGCCGCCATCGCTGGACTGCGCGCACAACATCCTGCCCGGATCGTTGTCGCGATCCCCGCTGGAGCACCAGACGTATGTGAAGCCTTCCGGTCTGAAGTGGATGACATCGTGTGCGCGATCACACCGGAACCGTTTTACGGCGTTGGGCGCTGGTACGAAGATTTCTCACAAGTCACGGATGAAGAAGTACGGATTCTGTTAGAGGAAGCGAATCGTCAATATTTATACGGGTAAGTATTTTTAAGTAGAGGAAACATGAACAAAACAAATACAGAAAACCGGTACGTACAAATCCTAAGTACGGGTGTTCGCCTGGAGGGCATCGTGAGCATCCCGGAAGACGCAAGGGGAGTTGTCGTTTTTGTTCACGGGAGCGGAAGCAGCCGGCATAGTCCGCGAAATCAATATGTCGCCCAAACATTACAGGAGGGAGGCCTGGCTACCCTGCTCTTCGATTTGTTGACCGCGTATGAAGAGGAAAGCGACATGCAAACACGCTATCTGCGTTTTGATATCAACCTGCTCGCACGCAGAACCGCCGGTGTGCTGGAATGGCTGAGCTTACAACCTTATGCGTATGGGCTCAAAAAAGGATTATTTGGTTCAAGCACGGGAGCCGCCGCCGCACTGATGGCTGCTGCAGAACTCCCCGACGAAGTGAATGCCATCGTCTCACGCGGTGGTCGACCAGATCTCGCTGGGACGGCGCTGCGAGATGTAGAAGCCTCCACCCTGTTGATTGTCGGCGGCAATGACGATGTGGTGATCGATTTGAACAGGCAGGCACTTGAGAATATGTCTGTGGATACGGAAAAGAAGTTAATCGTCGTGCCTGGAGCTTCTCACCTTTTTGAGGAGCCAGGTGCCCTGGAGGAAGCCGCGCAGCTTGCCCGGGATTGGTTTCGGGTTCATTTGGATCCTGTGGGCGTTCGTTGATGTAATTGATAAGTAGCAATTTGTCCGCCCGCCTTCCTGAAAATGGGAGGCGGGTTTTGCTTTGGGGAGTATAATTTTTGTCTATCCTATAGAGGTGAGCATTCATGAGCAAGTTAATTTTCGCAACAGAGCAAGGGATAATACTCTTTGCACGTAAGAATGATGGACGGAGTGAATCCTTACGTGAGATGGCAGATCAGCAGGTTACATGTGTCACTGCGCGCAACGGCGTGATCCTCGCTGGAACCACGAATGGTGTCTTTCGCTCACAGGATGAGGGACACTCGTGGGATGAAGTAAGTACTGGCTTGACAACACAACACATCCGCTGGGTGGCGTTTCATCCCGATACGTCTGATCTAGTGTTGGCAGGCACGGAACCTGCCAACATATTTGTCTCGCGGGACGGCGGAAGTTCCTGGCGCTTCTGCCCCGAGGTCGCCCAGCTGCGAGATCGGTTCAAGTGGTCTCTGCCTTATTCACCCGAAGCAGGATGTGTACGCGGGTTTGCTTTTCACGGGTCACGCCTTTACGCTGCGGTTGAAGTTGGCGGGATACTGATTTCAGACGATAGCGGCGACACTTGGAATCTCGCCGAAGGCAGTGATGGGAAACCAGGTTTCGCAGGTCCGCCGGAGCCATTTGTGCATCCTGACGTTCACTCGCTTGCAGTCCATCCCTCCTCGCAGGATCTTGTGTATGCCCCGACAGGTGGTGGCTTCTATCGCTCCAGGGATGGCGGCAACACCTGGAAACGTTTCTATGATTGCTACTGCCGGGCGGTCTGGGTGGACCCACAGAATCCGGATCACATGATCTTAGGACCGGCAGATGGCGTCGATCGAAACGGTCGCATCGAAGAGTCGCGGGATGGTGGAGAAACGTGGTCCATGGCATCGAACGGACTCCAGGTTCCGTGGCGGCGCGGGATGGTCGAGCGGTTCTTCGAGGCAGTCGATGAGTTGTTTGCCGTCTTATCCAGCGGTGAAGTTCTCAGCACTTCCCTGTCCACTCTCGAATGGAAACGCACCTTCCCGAACATCAACAATGTGAACGCAATAGCCCAGCTGGTTTGATCCAGGAGGATATACACGATGCGAATTGCCGTAATCTCTGATATGCATGGCAATGATCTGGCGTTTGAAGCCGTCGACGCGGACATAAAAGAGCAAAACGTAGATCAAATTGTGTGTCTCGGCGATGCAATACAGGGCGGACCGCAGCCCGCGGAAGTGGTTCGACGCCTGCGCCGGATGAATTGTCCGGTGGTGATGGGGAATGCTGATGCCTGGTTGATCAGCGGGAAAGAAACAGCAGATGAGGGAATCCCACCCGAGCGCCTGCGGAAGATGGGAGAGATCCGACACTGGTCCTTATCCAAGCTCACAGCAGATGATATTGACTTTATCTCGACGTTTCAGCCCACTGTCACCATCAAGCTTGAAGATGGGCTCAACCTTTTGTGTTTTCACGGCTCCCCCACTTCATTTGATGACATCCTCCTCCCTGCCGCACCGGAAGAGGAATTCAAGAAGCTTCTCAGTGCGTATACCGGTCAGATATTAACAGGCGGGCATACCCACGCCCAGCAGATCCGGCGGCTTGGCGATCTGTTCTTTTTCAACCCGGGCAGCGTTGGTTTTACATACAGCCACGATCAGCCAGACGATCAGTTCCACGCGGATCCCTGGGCAGAGTACGCGATCTTAACAACGGAGAAGAACAGTGTCCGTGTAGAGTTCCGGCGCGTTCCGTTCGATGCCGAGGAATTGATCCGCATCTATCGTGAGAGTGGGCGTCCATTTGCCGAAGATGCGGTCGAACAATATCAGACTTGATGTAGGAATCAAAAGAGCCCCGTGAAACACGGGGCTCTTCTTTGTCTAAAAGACTAGTAGCTCAGGGTAACGTTGCTTGCCTGGGGACCTTTGGGGCCTTGTTCAACATTGAACTCGACCTTCTGTCCTTCCTGCAAGTTACGGAAACCGGCGCCT
This sequence comes from Anaerolineales bacterium, assembly GCA_035248745.1. Taxonomy (GTDB): domain Bacteria; phylum Chloroflexota; class Anaerolineae; order Anaerolineales; family Villigracilaceae; genus Defluviilinea. Next base: position 3,136 of record DATFHE010000043.1, read on the forward strand.
TGAATGGAGGAATAATGGACGAAAACGTCCTTTCCACCTTCGCGCTCGATAAAGCCGAAGCCTTTGTCACCATTAAACCACTTGACCGTACCAGTTATACGCTCAGACATTGTATTTGCCTCCTTTGGCAATTTGTAAAATTAGGTATTCTGCTTGTTCCATCGGAGGGCAAAACAAAACAACCCACGGATCAAACCGTGAGTTGCTGGTATTTGTACTTCCAACATGAACTTACTGTCATCCTATGGCATTAAGAATAACACACGAACGCGGATACGTCAATCCATGTGGATGAGCAATCTCTCATGTGAAGAGCGCTACAAGAGATAAATTTTCTTAGTGCTATAATTCTTCTCATCTATGAACTTTCTCATTACCGGAGCCGCGGGATTCCTCGGCTCTTCGCTTGCCAATCAACTTTCCCGCGAGGGTCATCTCGTCCGCGGACTCGATGACCTCTCTGCGGGCGACCCGAAAGCACTCGGACCTGACGTCCATTTCACGCGCGGCGACCTGAGCGATCGCCCCAAATTGTGGACGCTCCTCCAGGAAGTGGACGTCGTCTACCACCTCGCGGCGCGCGTTTCGGTTCCGGAGTCCATCCTCTACCCGCGCGATTACAACAATGCCAACGTCGGTGGGACGGTGGCACTGATGGAAGCGATGCGTGATGTAGGCGTGCGGCGTGTGGTGCTGGCATCCTCCGGCGCCGTCTACGGAGACCTTGGGGAACAACCTTTGAAGGAGTCCATGACGCCCAACCCGCGCTCCCCCTATGCAGTTTCCAAGCTCGCAGCGGAATACTACGTCCGCACGATTGGCGGCTTATGGGGCATCGAAACCGTCAGCCTGCGAATCTTCAATGCCTACGGACCGGGGCAGCATCTGCCGGCTTCCCATCCGCCGGTTGTGCCACATTATCTGAAGCAGGCACAGCGCGGTGGGACATTGGTTGTCCACGGCGATGGCACCCAGACCCGTGATTATGTTTACGTGGATGACGTCGTCAGCGGCATGGTCGCGGCTGCTACCGCGCCGAATGTGGATGGACTGGTGATCAACATTGGCTCGGGGAGGGAAACCAGCATCAAGGAGTTGATCAAATGTGTGCAGGATGTGACAGGCAGCAACGCCGAAGTGATCTACAACTCCAAGACCTCGGGCGGCGTCTCCCGTCTCTGCGCGGACCTGACGCTTGCCAGAGAGAAATTGAATTACCGTCCCTCGATTGAACTCGAAGAAGGATTAAGAATAACCCTTAAGCGCGACCCGAGATTTAAGTAAAATGCTTTGTCATTGCCAAGAACGCAATGGCACATAATTCTATGATTTATCCCAGAGATTTCTACAATCGCCCCACACTGACCGTCGCGCGTGAACTCATTGGTGCACGCCTGGTTCGGGTTTTGGATGGACAGAAGCTTGTTGGCTTGATTACGGAAACCGAAGCATACATCAGCCAGAAAGATCTAGCGTGTCACGCAAAGGCCGGTATCACACCACGTACGCAGGTCATGTTTGGCGAGCCGGGCCATGCTTATGTGTACTTCACCTATGGCAGTCACTGGATGTTGAACGTAGTGACAGAGCGCGAGGGATTCCCGGCAGCCGTCTTGATTCGTGCCATCCAGCCAATCGAGGGCGTGGAGCCTATGTTGGAACGCCGAAATGGACGTGATACATTTGGTCCGGGAAAGCTTTGCCAGGCGATGGGGATTACCAAGACTGAAAATGGAGTCGACCTCACTAAAAAAAGCGGTGATCTGTGGATTGAAGCAGGGGTCAAGGTTCCAAATTCCCGCGTGACGAAAGGTCCCCGTGTGGGTTTAAATAATACGCCGGAACCGTGGCTCTCGAAGCCGTGGAGGTTTTTAGTCAAAGGCTGGAACATACCAAGTGAGGAGATTGCCTCGTCGCTGCGCTTCTCACAATGACATAAGGAGACAAGATGGGTTTACTCGAAGGCAAGAACGCACTGATCTTTGGTCTGGCAAACGATAAGTCAATCGCCTGGGGCATCACGCAGGCGTTTCATCGCGAGGGCGCGAACATCGGCATCAGCTACGCGGGAGAAATGCTCGAGCGACGCGTCAGACCCCTCGCGGAAAAAGTGGACTGCCAGTGGGTCGAAGAATGCGACGTGAGTAAGGATGATCAGATCGCCGCGGTGGCAGAAAAAGCCGCCCAGCATTTCGGAAAAATCGATGTGCTGGTCCATTCGATCGCATTCGCAGGACGGGACGAGTTGAGCAAGCCCTACTACCAGACCAGCCGGGAGGGCTTTCGGAACGCACTGGATATTTCTGTGTACTCATTCGTAGCGCTCACAAACGCTTTTCACTCCATCCTGAATCCTGGCGCGTCGGTGATGTGTCTTACGTACTATGGCTCCGTCAAGGTTGCGCCGCATTACAACGTGATGGGC
>DATFHE010000044.1:0-11102 GCA_035248745.1 Anaerolineales bacterium
GGCTGGAGCACTTTAAGAGAACAGGGCGGGTAGTGGATGTAGAGCCTGATCTCTTGTCAGAGTCGGCTGCCGTGGTGGAAACTCTTGAGGAAACGACAGACCCGTCGCAAGCCCCGGTTTCGAGACGGCGCCGAGTGATGGACCGAGTCCTTTTGGCCGTGGAGGTCCTGGCTGTCGTTGGACTCGTTGGCGTCCTTATCAGCGGGTTGGGAATCCTACGCGATCTAAATGCGGAGGTCGCGGCGGCGTTGATTCAGGAAACACTCACGCCCACGCCGCTGGTGATGGCGGTTGTGCTCCCCTCCGGTCATACGCCGCCCGATGCACAGGGAAATACGCGCCCGAACATCGACGAAATCCCGGCGCACTTGCAGCCCATGGTGCAGTCACTGGAGAATCTCCCGGTGCCCACGGCTGCACCGGATCAGGCAATCCGTGTTCAGATCCCGGCGCTCGAAGTCGATGCCCCGGTGGTGCAGGGCGATGGCTGGGAACAACTTAAGAAGGGCGTGGGGCAGAATATTGGCTCTGCCAACCCCGGGCAAAATGGAAATGTAGTGCTGTCGGCACATAATGATGTGTATGGGGAACTGTTCCGTTATCTGGACAAGCTTGTACCCGGTGACCAGGTGGTTCTATACACCCAGCAGCGACAGTATGTATATGTAGTGGACCGCACCGCGGTCGTCGAGCCAACTGCCGTGGAAGTGATGGCGTCCACGGGCAGTCCCACGGTCACGTTGATCTCATGCTATCCCTATCTTGTTAACAAACAGCGCATCGTTGTGTTTGCGCGATTACAGAATTAAGGAGTTTGAAATGGCTAAAAAACCTAAACGACCGACACGAATGACGACTTCCGTGAGCATGACATCCCAACCGACGCGCACCGAATTCAACCCTGATTACACCTATGTAAAGCGTGACCTGGCTCGCATCGGTACCTTGGCTGGTTTCTTCGTGGCAGTCCTGGTTGTGCTTTCGTTCTTCCTACGGTAAGAGAAGGTTATGGATTGGGGGACAATAAGAGCACCTGAAGGTGGAAGGTTGACGAACCCTGAGGTACTTCAGCGGATTTTTCTACTATAGCTATTCGGTTGAACGCGTCACTCTCTTCGAAAAATAAAAGCCCTTCCAGCTTTGGAAGGGCTTTTTAGTTGTTGAGAAGATCACCCTCCCGCAGGGACAAGCTCCGCTTGCGGCGCAACAGCAGGTAGCGCCTTGAGTTCACGATAGGTCAGGGTCCAGACCGTCGAGGTAAAAACAGACTTCCAGCTGCCCAGCAGGAGCAAGGGCGAAAAAGCGATGAGGAAGAACAGCGGCAGGATGAAAATGGCAGCCGCGATCCAGGGCAGAGGACCACTAAGGAACAGGCTGAAGAGCCCGAACAGCAAGAGGGCAGGGATGGCAGACACGACAGCGGCGACGATAACAGTGATTACTAAAATGGGTAACATAATAATAAAAGCCAGGATGGAGACGACGACCCAGGCAATCCCCAGCCCGATCATCACCAGCCACATCAAGCCTGCATTCTTCCAGTTCTCGCGCACCATAGCAAAGCCCTGTCGGAATGACTCACCGAAGCTTGCATTCTCCAGAACCGCCACCCGCCAGAGGAAGGGGCGCAATACCTTGAAAAGGATGCTCCAGATAAGGACGATAGCGCCTCCGAGAAATATCAAACCAAAGATGCCTACAAGGTTCGCCGGGGTGAGGTTCGCGGTGCCATTTAGAACTGATAGAAAAAAGCTCGCAGCGCCAATCAACAGGGCTAAGAAAAAGAGTAGGGCTGGCAGGTTTACAACCAAGTTGATCAGAAACAACCGCCAGGCACTACGCGACCAACCCATGCGAAATCCCTCACGCACACTCAACTTGGTGCCGGTGTTTTCATAATCATCCACCATGCGGATGACCCCAACTTCGGAAACATAGTATGCAATCGTCATGACGATGCCGATCAAAAGCATAAAGATGACGAAAACGCCGACGGTCCAGAGAAATGCTGTCAGTGCCTCGCCCGTGATGTTCGCTTCCGGAATTCCCTGCGTAAAGAGGTTGTTCATCTCGCGGTTGAAGTCGCGAAAGAAATCCTGCATGCTTTGTGGAGTAGGCTGATTGTTATTGTTTCCGTCTTCCCGGAATTGCATGCCATTATTGCCTCCGTTGCTGAACGAACCGCCTGCAACGAGAGCCAATATCAAACCCAAAGCCCAGAGCGCCCGGTAATTCCATAAGATATGCCAGGCACGTTGTAAAATTTTGACGGGGTCTATCATTTTATTCTCCTTAGTTAGCAACTTTCCGTTGCTTTCGTTTGTATAGTGGACCGATATCAGTTTTCAAGAGGGCGGGTACGTTGCTGATGCTGATAATGCGCCCACCAGATCGCGATCCAGCTCAAATAGAGGAGCGCGATCGAAACTTGTAAAGTGATCTGTGTGAGTGATGCTCTCGTGAAGGTTTCTGTGGACGCAGCCAAGGCAAGGGAATTGCCTTCCAGGATACCGATTTGTCCCAGTGTGGACGACCAATCCGCAGCACCCAAGATCCCAAACCTCATCCAAGGAGAGACGCCGGTCAGCAATCCGAAGTTATTCACCACAGATAAGGCATCGTAGATAAAAAAAGATGTGTTGATAAAAATCCAAAGTGTAAGAAGCCCAACAGGGATCATCCACCAGCTGATTTCCAGAAGTTTTTTTCCAGGTGTTACTGTTCTCTGGTGAGGCAGGCGCAGTCGCACCTGCGCAGCAAATCGTTCTGGAGGAGTAAACGCCGCGGACGGGACTTCCTGCAAAAGATTCGATATTTTCTCCAAGGAAGCCAGCTCTGCACGGCAGGCATCGCATTCTGCAACATGCATGTTCACCCGCTCAAGACGGCTGCCATGCAATTCGCCGTCCAGATAAGAACTTAACCATTCGCTAACGTGGTCAGACATGTTCCGCCTCTTCCTGTAGGAATAACTTTTGTTCTAAATTATTCCTTAATAACTTGCGAGCATAATTCAATCGTGACATCACCGTACCTACAGGGATTTCCAACGCGTCCGCGATCTCTTGATACGAGAATCCTTCATACTCTCTTAATACAAGTACCGCCCGGCAGGCATCTGGCAGAGATAAGACGGCTTTTTGTATCAGAGCAGTTCGTTCTTCCTGAAAGGCGACTGCCTCGGGACCCGGTTGCGGATCACTCAATTGCAAATCCTCGAGGTCTCCAGGAAGGATGCGTTTTTCTTTGCGGAGCATATCCGTCGCAGCATTTACGGCGATACGATACAGCCAGTTGCGCAGGGACATCTGCGAGCGATAGGAGTGAAGATGCAGCCAGGCTTGGATAAATGTCTCCTGAGCGGCATCTTCTGCAATTTGTGCGTTGCCGTACATACGGTAGATCAGATTTCTCACACCCTGGGCATGGATGCACACGAGCTCACTGAACGCGTTTCGTTCACCGTTTTTTGCCCGAAAAACCAGCTCTATTTCGTTGACCGCCGTAGCATTTGTCACTCTGATCGTCGCCTTTCCACTCTATATACGTAAACTGCTCCATTTTTATTCGGAATATTAAACGCAAAAGCGGCAAAACCGAAGTTTCGCCGCTTTTGCGTTTATAGGGAAGCCACCTAGTTTTCTGCGATGACGATGATTTTGTCGTCCGCGGAGAATGTTACCACTTCAGACTTCTTCGGGTTCGTGTGGACGCCGTACGCCTTGCCTGCATTGTTCGCTTCGGCAGAGATGCGGTAGCCGAGCGGTGTTTCGCCGCGCCGCCGGGCTGCTTCCGTGACCGTGTAGAAATTGACCGGCGTACCGGGTGCAATATAGTCGCTTATAGGTTTGAGATAGATTTCTGCGCCTTCGGGGTCGAAGATGTCGGCGAAAACATCAAACAGTTCCGCATTTTCGGAAAGCTGCGCCATCATCAAGCTGATGAGATGTTCGCTGACGATGAAGTCATCTACCTGAGTGGCTTCGGCGAGCTCGCGGTTACGCAGGTCCAGCATTTCGCTGACGATGGAGAAGGGCGTGTCATCCTTCTGTGCCATGTCGCGCAGGTGCAAGAGGGTCACCAGAGTTTTCGCGTCGGCTTCCTGGGGCTCCACGGCGCTGTTCGCCAGCACAATCACATGGTCATATTCCTGTACGCGGAGATTATCGAGGAGCTCGCGGTCTGTGGTTTCTCCCTCTTCCACCGTGAGCATTTGATTTTTCAGTTTGCCGCCCTGCGCCTTGATCTGTTTATCGATGTTGTAGATATCGGCAACCACGGTCACCTGTGAGCCTCTGGCAACGTAATGATCCAACTCACGGACGATGGTCGTGCCGCTGCGGTTCCAACCCAGGATAAGACACTTCTCGGGCTGAAGCTCCAGCGCGCTGCGGTTCGAGCGAATGGCTGTTTCGGTAATCGGGTGCAGGCTCTGGCTGGAGACTCGGATCGTGTCGTCATCTGCGGAGAGCGCAAAGATCTGATCTCCAGACTCAATGCGAGTGTCCATGGGCGGGCTAAGCAGGATTTGCCCGTTCGCCTTCCGCAGTCCCATCAAACAGGAATCCTCAAAAGCAAGCAGAGCTTCCCCAAATGTTTTATCTGCGAGAGAAGGTTCATGCTTGAAGTAAATCTCATCGCCGCCGAAATTCATCAGCTCGGTATAGACGACGGACAGCCCCGATTGACGTGACGTCTGCGCAACGATGCGGGCGATCAAATCGCCTGTCTGCACTGCCTGCACCTCATCTTGCTCACCAACTAATTTGAGCACATCCATGTTCTTCGCATTGTGAATTTGCGTAACGATATGATACGGCTCGGCGCGGCGGCTGGGGTTGTTGGTGATCGCCAGCACCGTTTTGATCACGTCCGTGTCCGGGTCACTGTTTTCGGGTGGCAATACAATGATCGATTTTGCAGAATGCGGATTTGCGATCTCAAGATCGTTCGGATCGATGGGGCTGCCATTACGACAGATAATGCGGGTCTTCCCCTTGACCTCTACTCGATCGCGAATCTCATCCTCCATGTCCACTTTATCTTTATCTGCCAGGATGACGATCCGTGCATTTCGTTGATTCTCGTTCGCAGTCATCAATTCATTGAGAACGGTAAAGATCTGGGTGGACCAGCCGAGGATCAGGGTGTGATTCGTTTCGAGGACAAGCGAGCGTCCCTTGCGGAGACGCTCCATCTGGCTTTCGATGGCGTTGTTCAGCACACCGATCAGTGCGCTGACGACGAAGATGCCGCCGAGAGTCACAAATAACATCACCCCCCGGAATCCGATGCCCGTATCGCCACCCATCGTTCCCGAATCGAGGGTGCGCATCAGGCTTTCCCACACAGCTTCGCCAAATCCCAATCTCCCTTCGAAACCTTCCTGGACAAAGCCTGTGGCGGAAATCACCGCTCCTGCAATGACAACAATAATTAATGAGAACACAAACAACATGCCGATCATCGCGGGCGTGCCACGCGACATTAAGTTATCGAACTGATATTGAAATCGTTGACGAAATGTGGGACTCATAAGAACTCCATCGAATAAGATTGGCTGATTATAGGTGATTTATTCCAGCCACCAACAAACATTATTGTTATGTAATGTTCCGGCAGCCTGGGAGTCAGGCTTGTTCGGGAAGATCAGGAAAGGAATTGACTCAACCTTGATTCCGCCTATACTTGATAGAAACAAAAGGAGGTTCCTGTGACCACAAAAATCACCTGGTACGGGCACGCGGCTCTCGGGCTTGAAACAGATGGACACAAAATTGTTGTCGACCCTTTCCTGAACGGGAATCCTGCTGCTTCCATTTCTCCGGATGACGTGGAGGCAGATTTCATCCTCATTAGCCACGGACACGGTGATCATTTGGGTGACTCGGTTGCCATCGCGCAGCGTACAAAGGCTCTGGTCATCAGCGTCAATGAGATCGCCGTCTGGTTTGGCAATAAGGGTCTGGAATCCCACGGACAGCATATCGGCGGCGGCCACAAATATCCCTTCGGCTATCTCAAGCTGACGCTTGCCCTTCACGGCTCGGAACTGCCCGATGGCTCAAGCGGAGGCAATCCGTGTGGGTTTCTGCTGACGACGAACGATGGCAAGAAAATTTATCTGGCGCAGGATACCGGCCTCTTTGGCGATATGAAATTAATCGGGGAGGAGGGAATCGATCTGGCGCTGGTTCCCATTGGCGATAACTTCACCATGGGACCGGATGACGCCTTACGCGCAGTCAAGATGGTTCACCCGAAAGCAGTCATCCCCATCCATTACAACACCTTTGACCTGATCGCACAGGACGCCGACGCCTGGGCAGAACGTGTGCGCCAGGAAACGAAGACAGAACCTGTGATATTGAAACCGGGGGAGAGCTACTCTCTTTGATTTCACCCTTGATACATAAACAGCCTGATAGTGTTCAGCTATCAGGCTGTTTTTATTTATTTTTAATTACAACTGGATCTTATTTAGAGAGCGTAATACTCCAGATAACCGCAACTTTCACAGCGAAACACGGTCAGGTCTTTTCGCGGGCTGCTCGAGCCTTTAACGGGAAACGGCGGCTCTCCTTCCGGCGCCCAGACGAATGGTGAATTCCCGTAGTTTCCAATTTGCTGCAACGCGCCGGATTTCATTTGACCATTACATTTGGGACAGGTTTTCGGTTCTGCCATCATACTCTCCTTATAAGATTACTGGCTGAAGTATAGATTTGCCAAAATCCCCAAAAAGAATACAAAGAAAATTGCCACAATAGTGCCTGCTGCCCATCCCAACACGGGCGCAAATCGTAATAATTCCACTCCTGCATCCTTCAGGGCACTGGATATGCCCCAGATGGTCGTTGCAGAAAAACCCAGCGTCTTAAGACTCAAATCAAACTTGTTTCTCTTCGCAAGATGAACAACCATTAATATCTCCAGCCCTGTCAGCAACAATGACGTCCCCGGGATGGGACTGGTCAACGCGGCGAGCAACCCTGCGGCTAGCGCGTAAAACAGGACCAGTTTTACGTTTGGTTTCATGCCGGTTGATTATAGTATGCCCAGGTCACTAATTGCAATTCCCTGGCACCGCCCGCCAGGGCAGGTGTGTGACCGTAAAATGCAAGCAAACGGATTCCCCCGTTACACTATCTGTCAACGCAAGAGCTGCAGGATAATAAACACCACTGCGACGAGAATGAACGCCCAGACAATGCTGGCGACAAGCCGGCTCATCCCAAGCGCGGACTCGGGCTCGATGGCTGATTTGTCCGGATCGATCAGTGGCTGTGATGGCCGGTAGATACTTTCGTCAGACGGCAGGTGCCTCATATCATTGGGCGCAGACTGGCGGTAGATCTCTTCGGTCCTGGGCAAATTTTTCGATTGCTGAGATGCGGGCAGTTTGCTCTCTGCATCTCCCAGAGCTCGCTCATAAATTTTCTTCACCTCAGGTGACATCTCGACAATATCTGTCAATGGCGTTTCGCTTGCTCTGTTTGTTTCTTTTTGTGCTTTCTCCCGGAGATACGCCTGGCGAATCTCATAGGGCATCTCCGCCTCATTGTTATAGGTTTGTCCTCGGAACTGTATGTTAGGCATTACGGCACCTCCATAAGTGCTGAATTACAGGTCTTCTCAGCCTCTCATGGAGTTTAACGATGGGTGGACAGGACTGTGCTATCGGAAAATGGTTTTAGCCGGCTATTTAATGAACCCCTAAGAAATCTCTAATTTAGAGCTTTCTATATCGATTACTCATTGACAACCGACGATAGAAGACGGCCCATCGTTTGCATCATGCCTGCATCTGCTCCCACTCACCCAGCTTCTCATCCATTTCCCGCTGCACGCGCTCGTATTCCGTCCCCAACTTTGCGGCTTCGGCTGGCTTCACAAACGGGCTTTCCAATTGCATGCTTAGGTTCGCCAATGTGGCTTCGAGTTCTGCGATACTGTTTTCGATCTCCTGCAATTGCGCAAACTTTCTTCTTTCCTCTTTCGATTTCGCATTCTGTGCTTTGCGCGCCTCGGTGTTCAAAGTTTGAGAGTGGGGGACTGGAGACTGTTGAACTGCTGCTCTCGCTGCTTCTTTTTCCCGTTCCGCTTTCATCTGTGAATAGGTGCCGTTGAAGACGGTCATCTGTGACTCATCAGGATTGATCTCCCAGATCTGGGTCGCCAGCGCGTCGACGAGATATCGATCGTGGGTGACGAGCAAAATCGTGCCCTGATATGCGTCCAGCACGGACTGCAGAATCTCCTGCGAGGAAATGTCCAGGTGATTGGTGGGCTCGTCGAGCAGCAACAAGTTGGTATCCTGCAGGGAAAGCTTTGCCAATGCCAGTCGTCCGCGTTCGCCGCCGGAAAGCATAGACACGCGTTTGAATGCATCATCGCCGGAAAAGAGATATTTGCCCAGGTAGTCACGCCCCTGGTGTGGCAGCATTCCCGGCGATTGCTCGAGAATCTCATCGAGGACCGTCTTCTCAGGGTCGAGCCCTTCATGCGCCTGTGCGAAGTAACCGACATGCAGGCTCGCGCCAAGGATCACCTTCCCCGCCAGCGGCTGGAGTTGCCCTAGGATTGTTTTGAGAAACGTTGATTTGCCCGCGCCGTTGGGTCCGATCAAGGCAGCGCAGTCCAATCGCCGGAGTTCAATGTCTGGTGCAGAGAAGAGAAATTTTTCGGGAATGCCACGCTTCGCGTCGGCGGGATAGCCCACTTTCAAATTCTTCGTGCGGATGACCAGATCTCCGGAGCGATGCGTCGAACGCAGATGCAAGCCGAGGTTCGGCATATGACGCTGCGGAGGTCGCAGAGAACGCACGCGCCGTTCTGCCTCCTCCACGCTGAACGGGCTGGTTGTCGTTTCCACATCCAGTTGTGACCAGTTCGAGCGGGTGACTGCATCCATGCCGACCTGTTCGATGGCTTGCACGACGCGCGTTAAGCGCCGGAGCTTGCCTTTGGCTTGCTGCACATTCTGCCCCGAAATATTTTTCTTGATGTACTCCATATCCCTCATCAACTTTTCGCGTTCTGACTCAAACACTTCCACGCGATGCTGCCAGCGATTTTCGCGCTCGTTCAGATAGGTTGTGTAATTGCCTCGATAATATTCCGCGCCGCTGATTGCCATTTCAAGCAAGGCATTGCAGGCGTGATCGAGAAAATAACGGTCATGCGAAACAATGACCGCTGCGCCGTCCCATTGCGAGAGATACCCTTCCAGCCATTCGACGGCGCTGATATCCAGGTGGTTGGTCGGTTCGTCGAGGAGCAAAATATCGGGATTGGACAAGAGCAGCCGCGCCAGATGGGCGCGTGTGCGCTGCCCGCCAGAGAGATGATCGAGCGACATTTCAAACTCTGAAGGATCGAAGCCGAGACCCGTCAGCACCTGCTTGATACGAACCTGGTAGATATAACCGCCGCGTTGTTCGAAGTTATGCTGCAGGGTGCCATACCGATCTAACGCTTCGTCCCGTTTTTCGGGATCTGACATTTCATGTTCGAGCTTTTCCAATTCCCCTTGCATGCGGATGATGTCCGCGAACGGCTCGATGCAAACGTCCCATAAGGAACCGGTCAGCTCGAAATCCGCTTCCTGAGGGAGATAGCCAATGCGGAGGTTCCTGGCACGCGTGACGGTGCCCGAAGACGGTTCCTCCTGCCCCATCAAGATACGCAGAAGCGTGGTCTTGCCGATGCCGTTGGGTCCTACAAGCGCAAGCCGCGCGCCTTTTGCCACGGAAAAGGATACATGGGCGAAGAGGTCTTCCGCGCCGAAAGATTTGGATAGGGAGTTTGCAGTGATGAGGGACATGGTCGTGGTACTGTGTAATTAGTAAGTAGTAACTGGTAATTGCCCGCCGAATTATACGGCAAACCGCTAGATATTAGATTCTTTCCATGTCAAAAGAGATTTTCTCGTCAAATTCCATCGTTGCTATTACACAATCCGACATTTCATCAATAGCAGTATCTTCTACTCTCTCTTTAAACTCATATCCAACAACGATGACAAGCTTATTTGTGGAATCATCCCAGGATGCCTGTGGGTCAAACAGCCCAAGTTTGCTGGACTTCGTTATTTCCTGCCAACCCGGATAGATTGGATTCGCTCTCATTTCTCTTCTTCGTCATGGACCTCTGGAAGATGCCCGGGCTTTTCCTTCCCCAGCTCCAACGAGCGTTGATACGCTGCCCAAATGGCGCGTGAGATCGCGGTGCGGAAGCCCGCCTTTTCGAGATAATACAGTGCCTCGGCGGACGTCCCGCCAGGAGAGGTGACTTGATTGCGCAGTGTCGCAGGATGGCGGCCTACCTGTTCATAAAAAGAGGTGGAGCCTTTGATGGTCTGCAATACCAACTGCTCCGCGATGCGGCGTGGGAATCCCATGTGCACGCCCGCGTCGATCAGGGCTTCGGTGAACAGAAATACATATGCAGGTCCGGAGCCAGAGAGCGCCGTTGCCATATCCAGATAACTTTCATCCTCCACAAACACTTCCTCGCCTAACGCGCCTAAAATCGCGCGCGCCATTTCCTGTTGTTCTTCTGTGACTTCCCTCGAGGACGTCCAAACCGTGATTCCCTCGCCGATCTGCCCGGGAGTGTTTGGCATGGAGCGCACCACGGCTTTGTGTTTCAACCCTGTGCTGATCTTTTTGATGTTTGCGCCGGCAATGATGGAGAGGATTAATGCATCAGAGCGGATGCCTTTGATCGCTTTCATCACATCGCTGAGTCGCTGTGGCTTGACAGAGAGCACCACCACGTCTGCATGAGAGGCAGCCTCTGCGTTATCCACCGAAGTCTTGATCTTATATTTTCTACTCAGGTCTTCTCCGCGTTCCTCTCGCGGACCAGACGCAGTTATATTTTCCGGCTCGGCTAGCTTCTTGTGTAATAAACCGGTAATCATCGCTTCCGCCATCACGCCGGGACCGATAAAGGTGATTTTCTTATTCAACATGTGATTCTCCGTTGTTCACTTTGTTATTGCATACATATAACTATCTCGCGGGACGTGATTGATAGATAACGTACGACTTCCAGAGCCTGTGCCCAGCCTTCAAAGATCGCGTGGGCATCCTCCA
>DATFHE010000045.1:0-10493 GCA_035248745.1 Anaerolineales bacterium
GAGGTCGCTTGTCCCCCACAGGCTGTAAGAAGAAACATAAGCAGACAGAGGCGAAGAAAGCTCATACAAGTACGTCTCCCTTATACCATTAACGACCTACCCCGCCATCACAGGCGGGGTAGCTATAACTGCGATGTGCCAGCAGCTGCACTGCTGGCACATCGCAGTTAATGTCGATTCCTAATTTTATTGACGAACGAGGCGAAAAATCCCTCCATTATCGCTGACGAGATACACCTCTCCATTTTCATCCTGACCAAAGGACGTAATGGTGACATCCACATCAAAGAGCAACTGGGTTTGCGGGCCGCCATCGATCTGGAGTAAGCCCCAGATCATCCCCGTGCAGTAATCTCCGTAAAGATAGATCCCATTCCATTCCGGCATGGAACCGCGGTAGACATATCCACCCGTCACCGAGCATCCACCTTCGGGATGACTATATTCTGCCACCGGGTCGAGCATCCCCTCGGGCCCGCCGCCTTCGTAGTCGTGCGCGCCTTCACGGTGATCCCAGCCGAAGTTTGCGCCACCGGGAGAACCAGCCGGGAGGAAGTCGATCTCTTCCCATTCGCCCTGCCCCACATCGCCGATGTACAGGTCGCCTGTCGCTCGGTCGAACGAGATACGCCACGGATTGCGCAGTCCGTACGCCCAGACTTCATTCCCAAACGGGTTATCCGATGGCACCGCGTACGGTTCAGCCGAGTCGACATCCACGCGGAGGATCTTGCCCAGCAGCACACCCGTGTTCTGTCCATTGGCAAACGGATCCCCGGCAGCCCCGCCATCCCCGCTTCCGATATAGAGATAGCCATCGGGTCCGAATGCCATTGCGCCGCCATTGTGGTTGGGGAAGGGCTGGTCGTAACCGAACAATTTTACTTCGCTATTGGGATCAGCGAGATTGGGATCGCTCGTCACTTGAAAACGCGCAATGACCGTATCTCCACCCGTATTGGTGTAATTGACAAAGAAACGTCCATTCTCCTGATATTGCGGATGGAATGCAAAACCGAGCAACCCCTGCTCATTCCCGTTGCTCCCTACGCGATCCGTAATATCAAGGAAAGGAGTTTCGAGCAGCTGCTCATTTTCAATGATCCGGATTCGCCCCGGTTTTTCGATCACGAACAATCGACCGGAGCCGTCCGCCTGCAAATCCACAGGGCGCTGCAGGCCAGGGAGGTTCAACGGCTGCCACGCATATGCGTTAGGGTCCGGGAACGTCGTCGCACCGGACGGTGTCGCAGGCGTTTCGGTCGCTGCAATTGGACTGGACGCATCCGTGACTGAAATTGTTGTAGGAGGAGAGGATGTCTGTGTAGGGGATGTAATGGTCGAAGGTGTAGAAGCAGGCGTCTGGGTAGGGGTATTTACGCCGTTGCAGCCTGCAACAGCCAGTGCAAGAAAAATAAGAAGACGCTTCATTTATCGATTGTCGTTGATATCCGTAGCGTCGGCATCCACAATGTCGCCATCATCTTCGAGTTGACCGCCCAGCGCCTGCATGTGCTCCTGCACAACTTCGGGAGGACAGAGTTCCACGAACAGGTTTGAGCCAAACCAAAGGATCGCTGCATCATCCAGTGCCGCTACGCCCGGGATCCCCATAATAATATCGATGGGGGACACCAGATAAACAAGTGCGCCTACCGGAATGAGTTTGACCAACGGGCTCACACGTGAATCTCCCATCAGCTTGAAGATAAGTTTCAACCGATTGACAATGTCTCGTGTCATGCCACCTTGCGCGGGCACTGCAACATTACGATTTTTTTTATCAGCCATTTCTTCTCCTATCAAAGAAACACTTATAAGAGTCAGACTTGATTGCTTAACATTATAAGACACATGCCAAGCGATCGAGTGAACGAACACCTATGTCATGTACGAAATATATATTATTAAGTAGCAAAATAAGACAACCCTACCCTACCTTTGTCGATCATCTACAAGTCATTAAAAAAGTTTCGTCCTTGCCTAGGAAGTGACAACTGTGATGGCTTTGATAGGTTTTTTGACACAGTTGTAACCGTTTGAGCAAGGTACAATGAGATATGCCCTATTTGATCGACGGACATAACCTCATCCCCAAGCTGGGACTGCGCCTGGACGCGATCGATGACGAAATGGAATTGATCGCCATCCTGCAGGAGTTTTGCAGAATGGAACAAAAACAAGTGGAGGTCTTCTTTGATGGCGCGCCGGCAGGTCAAGCCGGGACGCGAAAGCTGGGTGCGGTGACTGCACATTTTGTGCGGCTTGGGAATAGCGCCGACAACGCCATCCGTAACCGCTTAAAACGATTGGGCAAGAACGCTCGAAACTGGACGGTGATCTCTTCTGACCGCCAGGTGCAGACAGAAGCACGCGCGGTACGTGCAGAGGTCACATCCTCCGATGTGTTTGCTGCCCTATTGAAACAGGCACGCAACTCTGCGCCCAAACCAAATGTTGAGCAAACGCTCTCTCCCAGGGAAGTAGAGGATTGGCTGAAGCTGTTTGAAGAAAGAAACCACAATAAGAAATTTGGGGGATGATTTCAGACAAAGCATATCCGATTTCTAATTGTGATTTAATGTCGCATCTCCGGTTCGGCGTTATAGTGAATACATCGACACCTGCCCTCCCTTTACTGGTATTAGGTGTCTACCCGCCGCCTGCGGTTAGCATGTCCCCCCCATGCTAGCGAGGCGGCGGTTTCTTTTTGCCTCAGTCTCTTCCACTCCCGCGACCTCGGATGCAAGGAAAACTTTAGAGACTATAATTTGAATCATGAAAACCGTTTACACATTTGTCGCTTCAGCAGGTCATGAGTTTCCCGATCATCCGGAACGACCCGCACGCTTGGAGGAGCTGGAGCCAAAGCTCAACTCGTTCGATGCAGAACGCATAGAGCCACAACCGGCAACGCCTGAAGAGATTGCCTACGTTCACAACCCCAGGTTAGTTTCTGCAATCGAAAAAGTCTGCAGGGAACAGGCGCCCGGCATTATCGATTACGCGCCAACGTATGTCACCTCGTCCTCCTTCGAGGATGCACTGCTGGCTGCGGGCGGAGTCGTGACCTGCACCCGAGCTGTTCTGCAGGGAGAGGCAAAAAATGCCTTCGCCATTGTTCGCCCACCGGGGCATCACGCCGAGCCAGATCGCGCCATGGGGTTTTGTATCTTTAACAATGTAGCTGTCGCAGCGAAGGACGCACTGACCCGCGGGTTGGAACGCGTGGCGATCATCGATTACGACGCACATCACGGGAACGGAACCCAGGCGGCGTTTCTTAACGAGGAACGCGTGGCATTTTTATCCGTGCACCAGTACGGACCCGGGTTTTATCCCGGCACCGGTTGGATCGACGAAGCACCTCATGCCCGCAAACGAATCGTCAATGTGCCATTGCCCGCGCGGGCGGGCGATCATACCTATGAGCAGGTAGCGGAGAGAGTCTTCGCCCCGTTTGTCGAATCCTTCAAACCGCAAATGATCCTGATCTCCGTCGGATTCGACGCGCACTGGAGCGACCCCCTCACGATGCTGGGACTATCCACCGCAGGCTATCTCATACTGGCAAGGAAGGTCATGGCGCTTGCCGACGGATATTGTGACGGAAAAATCGTCTTTGTGCTCGAAGGCGGCTATGATCCCATCAACGTCGCGAACGGGGCAGAAGCAGTCTTCTTCGCCGCAACCGGGAAAGGGCAGCCTGCAGCGCATGATCCAAACCCACACAAAGAACCGGACTGCGAGTCACGTCTGGAGGAAGTCCGCAAGTGGCATGGGTTCTGATGGAAATACAATTGCAGATATGCAAATGACATCATTCTTGAGATATCATCTTTTATAATGGCTCGCTGAGAAAAAGGAGCACTTAGTATGGCACGCAGACGAACTCTTGGTTATATTCAAAATGAATGGACCTGCCCCAATTGCGATACCCGCAACAAGGGCAACGCGAAGACATGTGAAAACTGTGGTGCACCACAGCCGGAAAATGTGCAATTCGAGCTTCCCTCCGAACGGAAATTTGTCACAGACGAAGAATCGATCAAGGCGGCACAGACGGGTGCTGATATTCACTGTCCGTTTTGCGGAACGCGTAACCCGGCTAGCGCAAAGACGTGCTCGCAATGTGGCGGAGATTTAATCGAAGGCAAGGCGCGCGAGGCCGGTCGCGTAATGCAGGTTCCGCCTGCCTCGGGACAACCCAAAGTCATCAAATGCGATAATTGTGGGACAGAGAATCCATCCAGTAATGCCCTCTGCTCAAACTGCGGATCGCCCTTACCCAAAGTTATCGCTCCTGCCTTTGCTCCTCAGGCAAAAGCGGGTCTCGCACCAGGGAAATTAACCGCTCCCAAAAAGACCAACTGGATGTTGATTGGTGGCATTCTGGCAGCGGTTGCCATTTGCTGTGTGGCGGTTGCTGCCCTGTTCCTCTTCCCTTCCCGGTCCGTACAGGCAACTGTCATGGATGTGCGCTGGCAAACGTCTGTGCCGTTGCAGGAGATCCGCGCCGTGGACCATAGTAACGAGGCGGGCAGCCCGCCCTCGGACGCGTACAACGTTTCCTGCTATGACGACAGCCGCGAAGTCTGCGAGCAGCGGACGATCGACAGAGGCAACGGCTATTCGGAAGTGGTGGAGGATTGTCACACCGAAACCCAGCAATATTGTTCCTACACGGTTGATGAATGGACGACTATCCAGACGTACACGCTGGACGGCAACGATCTGCGCCCGATTTATGAGGACCCCAGTATTGCCAGTGGCCAGCGCCTCGGGCAAGAATCAGAGGAACTGACAGTTACCTTCGCAACCGCAGATGGAGGACAAGAGACCTATTCGCCGGACAGCGTCTCTGAATTTCAGCAGTTCACGGTGGGCAGTACCTGGACGTTGAAAATGAACGCGCTGGGCAGTGTGGTCGGTGTAGAACCGTAAACGAATGAGCGGACAGTAGAAGTGTCCGCTCGTCTTTTTGCCAACAGACTTTAGCAGGAGGATGAAATGGTCAATGACGATAGGGATTTGGGTGAACAATTCGTCAGGTTAGCCTTGGCAATCGATGAACATCTGCCTGGATATGTGGACGCTTATTTTGGTCCCGAGGAATGGAAAGTTCAGGCAAAACAGGCTGGGAAATTATTGCTCTCGGAGCTGATCCGTCAGGTCAATCAGCTGGCAACAGATATTTCTCAGGCGGATGGACTCAGCCCACAACGCAGGGATTATCTTGCACGGCACGTAATAGCCATGCAGATGAGCGTACGGCTTCTCAGCGGAGAAAAGGTTTCCCTGGCTGATGAGGTGGAAGCAATGTATGATGTGCGCCCTGCCTGGAAGGACGAAGCAAACTTCGAAGAGGCGCACAAATTACTGGATGAGGTTTTGCCACCCGGAGGCTCCCTCAAAGAGCGAACACTTGCGTGGGAACGATCGATTGAGATCCCGATTGAAAAAGTGAAAGAGCTTCTTCCTATCATAGAAGGAAGGCTGCGCACACTTACAAAGCAAAAGTTTAACCTGCCTGAGGAAGAGAGCTTTACTGTCGAATTTGTCTCCAACCAGCCCTGGTCCGCTTATAACTGGTACATGGGCAAGTTTCGTTCGCGCATCGACGTTAATACAGATTTACCTTTTCGCGTGAGATCTCTTCCAGCTCTGATGGCACACGAGGGTTATCCAGGTCATCACACGGACCTTGTAATCAAAGAAAGGCAACTTGTCCAGTCGTTGAAGTATTATGAATTTACCCTGAACCTCATCAATGCGCCATCTGCCGTCATGGCGGAAGGGATTGCCACCACCGCATTAAGGACAATCATGACCGAGCAGGAACTGGAGGAGTGGTTTCGGGAGGAGCTGCTTCCAGTCTCTGGCTTGAGTCATATAGATCCCAAACGTATTCTTGCCGTTAGTAAGGCTGGATGCAAGTTGAATGGAATCACCGGAAATGCAGCATTTATGCTGCATGACCACCATAAAAGCGAGGAGGAGATCAGTCAATACTTGCAAAAATACGACCTTTCCACTGAAGAGGAGGCAAAGAAGAGGATCAGTTTTCTTTCCAACTCACTCTATCGATCTTATATCTTTACATACCATATCGGATACGACTTGTTTGAGAACCTGTTTCAACACGGGGATCGCGAGCGCTACTTCGGGAGATTAATGGAGGAGCCGGTCACACCCAGCCAGGTGAGAGCCTGGATTGAAAACCAGCAGCCTGTAAACTGAAGAGGAGCAGGAATGTCGATGAATGATTTTATGGCGAGCGATCCACTCATCCCGATGCTCTAAATTTTATGGATACAACCACTTCCATCATTTCAATTGCCGTATCGGTCTGCATTGGTTTGTTTGTGATGGCAGTAATTGCAGGTTCGATATATGGGATGTTTGTCTGGTATCCCGAACAGAGGAAAAGGAGAATCGAAGAACTCAAAGCATCGGGTCGGAAGGGAGAAGCGACGATCATCCACCTGGACGAGCGCACGCTCCGTCATAGCTCAACACGTCGAGCCCTGTTCCGCATGGTCCCGATTGGCCTGGAAATCCGCGTGCCGGGCATGGAACCCTATCAAGTGAATAAGGTATTTACAATCCCGTCGTCCGCAGTAGAAGAGTTGCAGGTGGGAAAAGTCATCCCTGTATGGGTAGACCCCGGAGAACCGCGCAACGTCGATAAGATTGTCATCGACCTGTAGTAAAGTTTCTCCGTATAATCACAAAGTGAATCAATCAGTAGTCGTCATTGGTGGCGGACCCGCAGGCTTGATGGCAGCGGAGGTCCTCAGCGCACGCGGCATACACGTGGACCTGTATGATTCCATGCCATCCCTGGGGCGAAAATTTCTGATGGCGGGCAAGAGCGGGTTGAACATCACGCATTCGGAACCGTTTGAACAATTTGTTTCCCGCTATGGCGAACGCCGGGCACAGCTCGAGCCGATGCTCAAACGCTTCGGACCAAACGAGTTAATACAGTGGGTGCATACATTGGGAATTGAGACCTTTGTCGGGACGTCTGGACGGGTCTTCCCGGTGGGGATGAAAGCCAGTCCCTTGTTGAGAGCATGGTTGAAGCGACTGACCGATTCAGGCGTGACGGTTCACCTGCGTCACAAATGGAAGGGGTGGATGCCTGATACGTCTTTGCATTTGGAGTCGCCTAATGGAGATATAGCTATCGAGTCAGATGCAACAGTGCTCGCCCTCGGAGGGGGCAGTTGGTCCCGCCTCGGCTCAGATGGCGCATGGGTTCCCTGGTTGAAACAAAAAGGCGCTGACGTCGAACCCTTGAAGCCTGCCAACTGCGGTTTCGATGTAGACTGGAGTTCACATTTTCGTGAGAGGTTCGAGGGGCATCCGGTTAAGTCGGTGGTGCTGTCGTTTGGAGAATTCCGCCAGCAGGGTGAATTTGTTGTGACGAAAGAGGGCGTGGAGGGAAGCCTGGTCTATGCTGCTTCCGCGCTGCTGAGGGATGGAATCGAGGCAAGGGGCAGCGCTGTGATGACGCTGGATCTCGCACCGCATAGATCCTATGAATGGCTTGTCGAAAAAATATCGAAGCCGCGCGGCTCACGGACGATGGCTAGTCACCTGGAAAAGGCTATTGGCATCAAAGGTGTGAAAGCCGGACTATTACGTGAGTTCATCAAGAAAGAAGAGTTTCAACAGGTGGAACGACTTGCTCACTTCATCAAGCATCTACCAGTTCCATTAATTAGCACGCGCCCTTTAGAGGAAGCCATCAGTGCAGCAGGCGGCGTGGCTTTTGAATCACTGCATGAACATCTGATGCTGCGCTCGGTGCCTGGCGTGTTCTGCGCCGGCGAGATGCTCGATTGGGAAGCGCCGACCGGGGGGTATTTGCTGACAGCCTGTTTCGCCAGCGGTTACGTTGCCGGGCAGGGTGTCCTGAGATGGCTGGAGGACTAAGAACGAACTAGGGGATCAACGCGTTCCGTAAACCTTCTCTCCAAACACCCGCTTCCGGGTCATACACCCCAAACCCAGACGCAAACTCCCAGTATGCCCAGGCAAAGCCATGACGTTCCGCTTCGCTGCGCACAAACTCCGTCCAGCGGACGCGCGCGTCCATATCTGCTTTGGAATACGCGCCGAACTCACCGAGCAGGATGCGGACGTTATGATGCCGCTGCGCCCATTCTGCTACCGAATCAAAATGGGCAGTAAGCTCCGTTTTTTGCGGGTCGCTCGCCTCCCAGGACGTGCCTAACCATTTCTGCGCTTCCTCCCCTGCCCACTCCGCGCCCTGGTGTGTGAATTCGAACAGTAAATAGTAATGAAACGTAACGATGAGATGCGCGTCGTTCGGCACATCGAGCGTAGACACCCAATCGTAAGCATTCCAATTGGCAGGACCAATCACCACCTCGCGAGCGAGGTTACTTTCCCGCACGACTGCCAGTGCTTCCGCGAGATACTGGTTCCAGAGCGAAGCATTGAGCTGGTCGTTCGGCTCGTTGAGCAGCTCAAATAAAACACCGGATGGGTACCCCTGATAATGCTCGGCAACTTGCTTCCAGATGCCGAGAAAACGGTCTTTGTGGCTCCACGGGTCCCACATCATCTCTTCATAGTGGTGGAAGTCAACGATGACCGCGAGATTCCGTTCCAGCGTCCAATTCACCACTTCGTCCACCCGCGCGAAGAAGGTGGGGTCAATCGTATAGGGCGGCTCCTGCCCGGCGTGCGTGTTCCAGCGCACCGGCAAGCGGACGAAGTCAAAGCCCGCCTGCTGGATCAAGTCGAAGTATTCTTCCCGCACGAACAGTCCCCATTCTCCTTCGTTCGGTGCTTCGAGCATGTTGCCCAGGTTGACGCCTCGCCGTAGAGGGATAGAAGGTACGGATGGTGGTGTGGGCTCAGGGGTAGTTGCAGGCGGCATGAAAGTCTCCGTTGGCTGAGGAGGAACGAGCGTCGCTGTGGATGGCACGGGAGAGGCTGGGACACAAGAGGAAAGGATGAGAACAAAGACCAGCTGAGAGAAAAGAAAGCGCTTCCCAGGGAATGACATCTGGGCTCCATTGTAACGGTCTGCCTTTGAATCAAAAGGACCGAGTTGTCCTCGGTCGTATCATTTGTATCTGATTTCCGTATCTCTAGTCGCAATTTGCCATGCACATCCAGCTTTCGCCGTCCCACTCCCAGGTGTCACTCAGGGTATTCCGATCGGCGTCGAAGCCGCCATACAGAATGACGCGCTTTCTTACCAGGTCATACCCCATGGCAGCGCCGCCGCGCCGGGACGGGGAAATAGCAGGGTGTAGCTCAGCCCAATTCCCATCCTTAAACACCCACGTTTTATCGCTGAGCGACGCAAACGTCGAAACGGAGGTGGCGCCGCCGAAGACATATAACGCCTCTTCGTCTTTATTCCAGGTTGCCCCAAAATGAGAGAGGGCGCCGGGTCCAGACACGTCTAGTTCCTGCCAGGTGTCATCCTTCCACATCCAGAGTTCGTCTGAGACCATGCTGGCATAGCCTCCATATAACAGCGTCTGTTTGTGGCTGGAGTCATAGACAAAGCCAAAATGACCGCGGCTTTCCGGTCCGTCCTGGCTGAGACGTTTCCATTGTGTACCGTTCCAGGACCACGTCTCGTTTACGCGGTTTTCAGAGGGGTCCAGCCCGCTGAAAAGAATGGTCTTCTGCCGTGAGATGTCATAGACCATTTTGACATGATCACATGCCGTGGGGGGTTGGGCATCGACTTGTTCCCAGAACTCGCCGTCCCATTCCCAGGTCTCCTGGCTGCAGGTGCCCGGTTCCACGGGTCGTCCGCCATAAAGGACGAGCACATCCCTCAAGTCATCATACGCCGCGCCGCCCGCTACACGCCCCGGCGGACCATCCTGGGTCACTTTTTCCCAGCGAGTTCCATCCCAGCTCCAGAGCGTCAGCCAGGACGCCTTGCCCGGGTCGGCGACACAGTTCACCAGAAGCATTTGCTTGAAGCGGGTGTGATAGATCAGGTCGGCTTCACCGCAGGGAGGCGGGTTTCCCGGGACCTGGACCATAGGCAGGGGAGCCATTGTGGGTCGCTGCACGGGAGGAGGTGGAGTGACGACTGCACGCTGCGCGCAACCTGCCAGGATGAGCGTAAAAAGACATCCCAGGATGAGAATCTTCCTCATACGGTTTCTCCTGTCTGAGGGATCTTCTCATCTTTATAGCACGCCCGTTCTCGATTTTCACCCCTCTACCGAATTATCTCTGGGGAACCTGCTTAGCCATCTTCCGAACCGGGAACATCCATACCAGCACACGTTGGATCATCTTGTCCCAGTATGCCCAGTTGTGCTTGCCGGGACCTCCTTCGTAGGTAAGTTCGAGAGGCAGCGTGCGATACTCCGGCGCACGCTTATTTTTCATTTCCGAGAGCGTACGTTTAGGCAGGAGCACAACCATTGAAGTATGAAAGCATAAAGCGTCAGAGAAGAAATTGATTTCGTTGAGGATCA
>DATFHE010000046.1:0-3129 GCA_035248745.1 Anaerolineales bacterium
AGCTGGGTCCTTATGAGCGCGGTGGGCACGAGATGGTGGGACTGCGCGCCGCACAGGTGGCGAACATCCTGCTCACGCTGGGGGAACGCGCCCACCTGATCGCGGAAGCCGCCCGGCGTGCAGGCATGAGAAGAACTTCCATTCTCGAGTTCAACGAGTTTGAACCGCTCATGGAGTGGCTGAAAACCAATCTGACCAAAGAGGATGCGGTATTGATCAAAGGCTCTCATGGGCTTCGCATGGACCGCATCGCCTCGCTGCTGGAGGCGCGCTCATGAAACAGCCGACTCTGGTTCTGGGACTTGCCATGTTTTCCTTTGTGATGACAGTCATCTGGGGTCCGCCCTTGCTGCGTATGCTGCGTCACTTCAGAATCGGTAAGTTGATCCGCGTGGATGAACCCGGACATCACAACGTCAAAATGGGTACACCCACGATGGGCGGCGTGTTGTTCATTTTGCCTGTCCTGCTGCTTACAGGTCTGCTCAATGCCGCTGCCCTGATCGGTCTGGAAGTGACGGGTCGCTCCGTACTCGTGCCGTTGATCGTGCTCGTCAGCTACGCCGCCCTCGGCGCGTTGGACGATTGGGAGGGCATCCGCGGCAAGCGCCGCGGCGAAGGGATGCGCGCCCGCACAAAGTTCTTTGCACAGGTTGCGCTAGCAGTGGGGACAGCGGTTGTTTTGAAGTATTTATTGGAGGTGCCAGAGATGCGCCTCCCGGGCGTCAAAGACGATCTTGAGCTGGGCTGGTGGTACATCCCGGTCGCGGCATTTATTATCGTAAGCGAATCCAACGCGATTAATTTTACGGATGGTCTCGACGGATTAGCGGGTTTGATCTCCGCCACTGCCTTTGCTGCCTTTGGTGCCATTGCTCTGGTGCAGGAACAATGGTTTCTGGCTCGTTTTTCTTTTACGGTTGTGGGTGCCCTCTTTGGTTTCCTGTGGTTCAATGTTCACCCCGCGGAGCTTTTTATGGGAGATACCGGCTCCCTTGCCCTGGGTGCGACTCTGGCTGTGGTTGCACTGATGACGGGTCAGTGGCCGTTGCTCCTGGTGATTGCCATCATCCCTCTCAGTGAAGCCTTAAGCGTTGTGATCCAGGTGCTTTACTTCAAGCTGACCAAAGGCAAGCGATTCTTCAAAATGGCTCCGATCCATTTGCATTTTGAGCTACTTGGCTGGAGTGAAACGCAGGTCGTTCAGCGCTTTTGGCTGATCGGCCTGCTTGCCGCGATGGTCGGCATCGGATTAGCAGTTGTATAGTGATTAAGTGATGAAAACAAACTGGACCGGAACACGCGTTTTGATACTAGGAGCCGCACGGCAGGGGATAGCCCTTGCACGCTGGCTTTCTGTTCACGGCGCGCACGTTACGTTGAGCGACATGCGCAGCGAAGCAGATTTACACCTGGCGCGCGAGTCGCTGGCTGAGTATCCGATTACCTGGGCGCTTGGAGGGCATCCGCTGGAACTGCTCGACGCCACCGATCTAATTTGTCTCTCGGGCGGGGTTCCGCTCACGCTGCCGATTGTGATGGAAGCCGTCAAACGGGAGATTCCTCTTTCAAATGACTCCCAGATCTTCATGGAAGTTGTTCCGTGCAAAACAATTGGCATTACTGGTTCTGCCGGGAAGACCACAACGACGACGCTGGTTGGGAATATGGCGAAGAATGCGTATGGAGATAAGGCTTACGTGGGAGGCAATATCGGCGATCCGCTGATCAACTATGTGGACAATATGAAAGCCGACGACGTCGCCATCCTGGAGCTTTCGTCCTTTCAGCTGGACCAGATGACGATCTCTCCCAACGTCGCGGCGATCCTGAACATCACGCCAAATCATCTGGACCGCCATGGCAGCATGGAAGCCTATACCAATGCCAAGGCGCGCGTCCTGAACTTTCAAAGTGAAGAGGATGCCGCCGTGCTCGGACGGGATGACAAAGGTGCATGGAGTCTGCGGCGTGATGTGCACGGCAAGTTATATGCCTTCAGTCTGGATAAACTGGAGGAAGGACTGATCGGCGCTTGTTTACAGGATGATCTGCTGTATTTACATGATGGGAATACGTGCATCACGTTGAACTCGCGCGAACAGGTTTTACTGCGCGGTGATCACAACGTGTTGAACGTGCTGGCGGCGTTTACGATTGGATATGCAGCGGACTTTCCTTTGAACGCCATGCGCGAAGCGGCAGAAGCATTCCGTGGTGTGCCGCATCGGCTGGAGCTGGTGCGCGAGTTGCACGGCGTGCGCTGGTACAACGATTCAATCGCGACCGCGCCCGAGCGCAGCATGGCCGCTATCCGGGCGTTTGAGGAGCCGATTGTGCTCCTGCTCGGTGGGCGTGACAAAGACCTTCCGTGGGAGGAGTTGGTACAACTCGCCCGGGGGCGCGTAGATCATTTGGTGTTGTTCGGTGAGGCGGCAGAGAAGATCGAGAGAATAGTGGAAAGTCTCGGGCTTCCCAAAAATGGTTCCACGGTAGAGCGGGTGAACGGTTTGCAGGATGCAATACAAAAGGCGGCAGAACAGGCTGAGCCGGGGGATGTCGTCCTGTTGTCACCGGGTGGGACAAGTTTCGATGAGTTTAAGGATTTTGCGGAACGCGGAGAAAGGTTTAGAGAATGGGTACTAGAACTTTCGTAAATGAGCGTGTGACATTTTCGCCCGCCAAACGATTGGGGCGCGGCGTGGACGTCCTGTTGATTCTGGCAGTCGTTGCATTAGTGGTGTTCGGTATGATCATGCTGTATTCTGCCTCCTTCGATTTTTCCTTCAACGAATTTGGCTCCCCCACCTATATGTTCGGTCGCCAGTTGAGATGGCTGGGCATAGGTATCCTGCTTGCTACCGGGCTCTCGCTTTTTGATTATCACCACTGGAGCAAAATGGTAGTCTTTGCCATGCTGGGGACAATTGCCTTGCTCATTACCGTTTTGTTTATCAACGAGATCCGGCTGGGTGCCTCGCGCTCCCTGTATGAAGGTTCCTACCAGCCTTCCGAGGTGGCAAAACTTATTTCCATCATTTATATCGCCGTCTGGTTGTATGCGAAGAGGGATTTCCTGCACGACATTAGTTTAGGCTTAATTCCCCTGGGTGTCATCCTTGGTATCAT
>DATFHE010000047.1:0-8010 GCA_035248745.1 Anaerolineales bacterium
TTGGACTGGGTTACGCGCCGAGCGCCTGGGATTCGGCGATTGCGCACTTCACCAAACGCGGTTACTCTGAGCAGGACCTTGCGGAGGCAGGCATGATCTCGCCGCGTGATAGCGGCGGCTTTTACGACCGGTTCCGCAACCGGCTGATGATCCCCATCCGCGATGAGAATGGACGCATGACTGGTTTTGGGGCGCGTATTATCGACCCGAATGACGTGCCCAAGTTCCTGAACTCTCCGGAAACACCGGTCTTTTCCAAAGGACATTTGCTCTACGGGCTGGACCGGGCGCGCAAACCAATCCGTACGATAGACCAGGCAGTGATCGTCGAGGGGTACCTGGATGTGATCGCTTTGCATCAGGCGGGTTACGAAAACGTGGTCTCGCCGATGGGCACCGCGCTGACTGAACACCAGCTGCGCCTGCTCAAACGCTTCACGCGCCGGATTGTGCTCGCCCTCGACCCGGATGCCGCCGGGCAAAAAGCTGTGCTGCGCGGTCTCGATGCGGCGCGCCAAGCGATGGACCGCGAAAATGAGATGGGCTTCGATGCTCGCGGACTCCTGCGCGAAGAGGCTCGTCTGCAGGCTGACCTGCGCGTCGCCGCCATCCCGGATGGGTTGGACCCGGATGAGATCGTAGCGCGGGAGAAGGAAGAGTGGGCACGCCTGATTGAGAAGGCAAAACCGATCGTTACATATGTCATGGAAACACTTGCCGCCGGGCAGAACATCATCGATCCGAAGGTCAAAAATCAAGTCGCGGCGCAGGTGTTGCCGTTGATCGAGGATTTGCCGAACGCCCTCGAGCGGGATAGTTATCGCCAGCAGCTGGCGCGCATGCTGAGGGTGGACGAAAGTGCCCTGACAGGAACCCAGGCACAGGCTTCGAGCGTGAAGCGGACCCGCAGCAGCTCCCAGGGCGGGCAGGCAGCACAAAAGCAGCCCCCCGAGAAACCAAAGGCTGCCGTCACAGTTTCTTCCAATCAACGGGGGGAGGCCTATATTATTGCCGTGCTCTATAAAAAGCCCGACTTGCTCTACCGGCTCGACCGACTCTTGCAGGAGCATAACCTGCTCAAGCTGGCAGTACAGGACTTTGAATATACCGATCATCAAATCTTTTTCGGTTTGATCCGCGAATCCGTAGAGCAGGATAAGACCGAACACCACGAATTTGTCGTGGAATCGGTGCCTGCCTCCCTGCAGAGCCTCCTGCAGGAGCTGGAATCGCAAACAGAAAAATTCGAGCGCATGGAGGAGAAGCTGCTGGAAGAGCTGCTGCGCGGCGTGATCAAACTGCGACGGGTCGCGGCGGGGGAGAACCTGAACCAGCTTCGTTACTTAATAGAAGAGGCCCAGCAGGTAGGTGATTTGCGCGCGGCTTCCTACCAGTCTCTGGTGTTAAAACATACCAGGCTGCTGCACGATCTGGATCAGGCATATCGGAAACTGTCTTTAAGGCGGTTATAATAGCTGGGCAAGTTGCTTTGCGGCGTGTGGCGGACAAAATGCAAGCCAGAATCCAAGCGTAACAATTCATATGTGATGTCGTCTGGTAAGAAAGGTCCCATGGTTGTTAAAAAGAGATCATCACAAAAAGAAAAGCGCAACACCCAGGCCAGGCCGCCGCTGCCTCGCGCGGACAGCCAGGAACCAGGTACGAAGAACTCCAATGGGACACTGAAAGAGGAGAACGGTTTCAAGGATCTTGTGTTCATGGGGGATGATGTGGGCGACCCCGATATCAGTATATTGGCGCAGCAGGAAAGTGAGCTTTTGGATGACGAGCCAATCGATCTCAAGAATCCCGAGGTTGCGGCAGAACTTTCTGCGGACCCGGTGCGGCTGTATTTACGCGAGATCGGCGAAGTCAAGTTGTTGGATTCCGATAGTGAGTTCCGATTGGCAACGATCATCGAAGCCAATCGCTTTGTAATTACCCTGCGCCGCCGGCCCCTGCCGCAGGGGCTTTCACCTGAATGCGCGATTTATCACGCTATTCTTTCGGAGATGTATACCTCATGGGAACGACTTGTGGAGGATGCCAGGCGTCTCCATTATGAATTGCCCGACCTCAGCTTAATTCTTACAGAAGCGCAGGCGCTGCACGCAGACTGGCAGTCAGAGGCACCCTCCTACTTACGTGCTTATCTGGATAACGGTCATTGGGGTGTGGATCAGCTCTGGGATACGCTCGCGCGCAATGCGTACAATGTCTTTCTCAGTCTGTACCTGTTTCCGTTATCGTATGCCGAGTGGCTGCTGAAGTATCTTAACCAGAACCACCGCCTGCCCAACCTGCGGATCCTCTATAAACATCTCTGTGAAGATCAGGATCTTTTAGCAGAAATCAATGCTGCCCAGAGTCGGGCTGTGGAAGCAAACCAGGCGCTAAGCCGTGCCAATCTGAGACTCGTAGTCAGCGTTGCCAAGCGTTATCTTGGACGTGGCATCAATTTCCTCGACCTGATCCAGGAAGGCAACATGGGGCTTCTGCGGGCTGTGGGTAAATTCGACCCGCGTCGCGGTTTTAAGTTCAGCACGTATGCCACCTGGTGGATACGGCAGTCTATCAACCGGTCGATTGCCGAGCAGGCACGGACGATCCGTATCCCCGTTCACCTTTTTGAATCCATCACCCGAATCCTGCGTGCCCAACGAACACTCATTCAAGAACTCGGGCGCGATCCCACAGCGGAAGAACTTGCCATGGAGGTGGGTTATCTGCCTGCCTCTGATGTGCAAGCCATTCTGCGCGCTCACGCCGAGCAGAAGCCACTCCCGCCGGAATTGCAGCACAGGCTGGAGATTGCCACCCAAAAGATCGACCGCGTCCTTCGCTCTGCCGAGGAACCGGTTTCGATCGATGGACCGGTGGGGGATGAGGAGTCCAGCTCTCTGGGCGAGTTTATCGAAGATGAAGACGCGCCCTCTCCGATTGAAGCCGCCGCACGCCAGATGCTGCGCGAACAGGTACAGCGTGCACTTACCTCGCTTTCTGATCGCGAGCGCGAAGTGTTGGAATTACGCTTTGGTTTGAAGGATGGAAAAGATCACACTCTCGAAGAGGTGAGCCGTTACTTCGACGTAACGCGCGAGCGCATCCGTCAAATCGAAGCAAAGGCCTTGAGGAAGTTACGTCATCCCTCGCGAAGCAGGCAGTTGCGAGATTACTTAGCATAACAGTAGAAGTCACGCTGATAGCGTGACTTTTTATTTAAGTTTCCGTTAATTCCTTTAAGAATAGGACATCAAATTTGTGAAAAGTAACACATTATGTTATACTGTGCCGAACGTGCAAGGAAGCACAAACATTTGCCAAAAGGCGTTTTGAGGTGTCAAAATGCTGGAATATATAGCTATCGGCCTGCTGGTCGTCTTATCAACACTCGTCGCACTCATTGCGATTGGATTGGGGAATCTATTCGGACCGAAAAAAGAATCTGTTGCCAAGTCCACGCCGTATGAATCGGGCATGCTCCCCTACGGGGAAGGGACACGGCGCATGCCCATCCGCTTTTATCTCATCGCTGTCCTCTTCATTCTGTTTGATATTGAAGTCGTCTTTTTCCTGCCCTGGGCAATTGTCTTCCGGCAGCTGGGTTTGTTTGGGCTGATTGAAATGATTATTTTTATCGTGATCTTACTGGTTGGATACGTTTACGCCTGGAAGAAAGGAGCGCTCGAATGGGAGTAGAGCAAAAACTTGGGAATATGGGTGTGGTGACGACCACCCTGGAAACGGTCGTCAACTGGTCGCGCACGAACGCGATGTGGCCGATGTTATTTGGCCTGGCTTGCTGTGCCATTGAGATGATGGCGGCGCAGGCGTCACACTTCGACATGAGCCGCTTTGGTATGGAGCTGATGCGCGCCAGCCCACGCCAGTCGGATCTGATGATCGTGGCGGGTCGGCTTTCGCGTAAGATGGCACCTGCTCTTCGTCTTTTATACGATCAAATGCCTGAACCGAAGTGGGTGATTGCCATGGGCGATTGCGCCTCCTGCACAGGGGTATTTAACAACTATGCTCTGGTGCAGGGTGTAGACGAAATTGTGCCCGTAGACGTGTATGTGGCAGGCTGCCCGCCGCGTCCGGAGGCATTGATCCACGGTGTGGTGACCCTGTATGAGAAGGTGAAGGGTCAGAAGTTTGTAGAACAGGTCAAGGCTTAACAGGCTTGGTCGCCGTCACGGAGATTGATTTCTGCGGGGACGGCGATGAGAGCAACCGCAATTATGGATAAAAAACTCGAGACAATCGTTCAAGCGTTACAGGAACACTTCGGCGTCACGTTTGAAGAATTCCGCGGTGAAATACATGTGTTTGTGATGGGGGAAAATATCATCGAGGCGCTGACTCTCCTGCGCGATAAATATGACTTTGAATTACTCTCGGCACTGACAGCGATCGACTTCTGGCCACAAACGTCGCCGCGTTTCCATGTGATCTACCAGCTGACCTCGCTGGCGAGGAACCTGTCGTTGCAATTGAGAGTAGCTCTGGATGACGGTGAGCCGCATATTCCGACGGCAGTGGGCGTGTACGAAGTAGCAAACTGGCGTGAGCGCGAGCTGCGAGATATGTTCGGCATTGTTCCGGACGGACACCCCGACCTCCGCGTTCTCTTATTGCCGGAAGGCTGGGAAGACAAACATCCGCTTCGCAAAGACTTCCCGCTTGGTTATGAGGAAGTGCAGTTTACATTTAACGTGGATGAAATCAATCTACGTAAGCACTTTGCAAAGGAATAAGCATGGCGCAGTTGCAGGAAGTGAGTGTCGATAAATTCAAACATCTGGTTTCTGAACGTGCTCTAACCGGCGAAACCATGTTGCTGAACATGGGGCCGCAGCATCCTTCCACCCATGGGGTATTGCGTCTCTTATTGGAGCTCGATGGCGAAACCATCGTAAACTGCATTCCGGATATCGGTTATCTGCACACCGGTATCGAGAAGAACATGGAAGCCAAAACATACCTCAAAGCCGAGGTCATGAGTGATCGCCTGGATTATATGAACAATCTGGGGAACAACCTGGTGTACTGCATGGCAGTGGAAAAACTGGTGGAGCTTGACGTGCCCGAACGGGCGCAAACGATTCGCGTGATCCTGGCGGAACTGGAACGCATCAATTCGCATCTCGTCTGGCTGGCAGCTTTTGGTCTTGACCTCGCGGCGATGTCTGTGTTCCTCTATTGTTTTCGCGAACGTGAGATCATCCTGGATATTAAGGAGCTGATCTCGGGACAGCGCATGATGACCACCTACATCCGCCCCGGTGGATTGTGGCGTGATGTGCCGGTGGAATTCGAAGCAGCGGTTCGTAACTTTCTCAAAATCTTCCCGAAACGCATTGACGAGTATGAAGCCTTGATGACGAAGAACCCGCTCTTCCTGGATCGGTTGGTGGGAATTGGCGTTCTCGATCCGGCAACTGCTCTTCAGAACGGTGTAACAGGTCCGATGCTGCGCGCTTCGGGCGTGAATTGGGATTTGCGCAAAGTGCGTCCCTATGCGGGTTATGAACAGTATGACTTCAATGTACCCGTTCGTTCAGAAGGTGATACCTACGCGCGTTATATTGTTCGTATCGAGGAAATGCGCGAATCGTTAAAGATTATTGAACAGGCTCTGAACAGACTACCGTTCGGACCTGTTCGCAGCGATAACCGTAAATTTGTCCCGCCGCCGCGCTCCGAACTGGGCGTGAGCATGGAAGCCTTGATCCATCACTTCAAGCTGTGGACCGAAGGCTTTCCTGCGCCGGACGGTTCCGTGTATCAGGCAGTGGAGTCGCCGCGTGGTGAACTGGGCGTATTGCTCGCGGGAGATGGCGGCGCCAAGCCGCGTCGCTGTCACTGGCGCACTCCCTCGTTCGATAATTTATCTGTGCTGCCGAAGATCGTTAAGGGACACCTTGTGGCAGACCTGGTTGCCATCCTGGCTGCTGTTGATATTGTGCTCGGAGATATTGACCGATGAGTCTTGAGACTAAGTATTCGAATGAAGTAAAACAAATCCTTTCCAAATATCCGCCGGAGCACAAACGCGCGGCGGTAATGCCGTTGTTGTATCTGGCGCAGCGCGAAGACGGCTATCTTACGAGGGCTGCCATGCAGGATGTGGCGCAAATCGTCGGGATCTCTGAAACCGATGTCGCCGCCCTGGTTGGCTTTTACACACTGTATCACGATAAGAAGGAAGGCAAGTACCGTATGCAGGTTTGTACGGATTTGCCCTGTGCCTTGCGCGGCGCGGAGGAGTTTATGAGCTCTTTGTGCGATCGTCTTGGCATTAAAGTTGGTGAGACGACGCAGGATGGCTTTCTCACCATCGAATCTGTGACCTGCCTGGCAGCGTGCAACAAAGCTCCTATGTTCCAGACGCAGGGACCCGATGGCATCAAATATCACGAGAATATGACTGTGGATCGAACGATGGAATTAATATCGGTTTTGCGCCGGTCGGGCAGGGAGGTGCGGGAATGAGCCATATCCTTCTCCGCCACCGCGAAATTCCAGATATTGCCGACCTCAAAGTGTATAGAAAAAATGGCGGGCTTGAGGCGTTCAAGAATGCTGTTACCAGTATGACCCCCACGCAAGTGACGGATGTTGTGAAGAATTCGGGCTTGCGCGGCCGCGGCGGTGCAGGCTTCCCCACCGGCATGAAGTGGTCCTTCATTGATAATAAGAGCTGGCCGCATTATGTGGTCGCCAATGCGGATGAATCAGAGCCGGGCACGTTCAAGGATCGCGAGATCATGGAGGGAAATCCCTTCCAGTTTTTGGAAGGGCTCGCCATTGCTTCCTATGCAGTCGGCGCGAATGTGGCATACGTTTACTTGCGTGGAGAATTCTGGCAGGTGGCAGCGCTCCTTGATGAGAAGATCGCCGAACTGGAAAAAGAAAAGTTCCTCGGCGATAAATTGTTCGGCGGCGAATATTCCCTCCGAATCTATACTCACCTTGGCGCAGGTGCCTATATCTGCGGGGAAGAGACGGCCCTGCTCGAATCGCTCGAAGGCAAACGCGGACAACCCCGCGTTCGTCCGCCATTCCCGCCCTCGGTCGGTTTGTTTGGCAAGCCGACCATCATCAACAACGTTGAGACATTTACCAACGTGCCCATGATCCTCGCCAACGGCGCGGACTGGTACAAATCGATGGGGACCGCCGATAGCGCCGGTGTGAAAATCTTTTCGCTCTCGGGTCGGGTGCGCAAACCCGGTAACTATGAACTGCCGTTCGGCACCACCTTCCGTGAACTGATCTATACCCACGGCGGCGGCGTACAGGACTCGCGCGCCGTCAAAGCCATTATGCCCGTCGGCGCTTCCTCTTCTTTGATCATCGTCAACGATGAAAAGGTCCTGGATACGCCGATGGATTATGCCACTGTCCGTACGCTTAAGAGTGAACTTGGGTCGGCCTCGGTAATCATCATTGATGATTCGATCTCGATGGATTGGCTGGTCAATAAGACCGTCCATTTCTTCCGGCATGAATCATGCGGGAAGTGCACACCCTGCCGCGAAGGCACCTACTGGATGTCCCATATTATCGATCGGATTCATCATGGGCAGGGAACCACAGGCGATGTGGATCTTCTGCTCAACGTCGCGAAACAGATTCAGGGAAAGTGCTTGTGTGCTCTGGGAGAATTTTCCACCATGGCGGTGGTCTCAGGCATCGAGCGTTTCCCCCAGGACTTTGAGAATGCCGTTAGCCCCGCGCCGCTCCCGCCTGTATATGTAAAGGAAAGGGAGTTGGGGAACGCATGAAGTGGTTGTCCCCTATTCGGAGTATGGATGAGTAAACAGGTTAACCTGACAATCGACGGAAAACAGATCGCTGCGCCGGAAGGAACCAGCCTGGTGGATGCTGCCAAGATGGCAGGCATTGATATCCCGGTCTTTTGTCACCACCCCAAACTGGATCCTGTCGGGATGTGCCGGATGTGTCTTGTCGAGATTGGGCGTCCTATGCGCGACCGTGCTACAG
>DATFHE010000048.1:0-7010 GCA_035248745.1 Anaerolineales bacterium
AAAGAATGAAGAACTCCTGGTTTTTCACTCAGCGGGTGATCTCTTGTCTTTAGTTCCCTGTGCCACTCACCCAGGATGTTAAGCAAATCCACAGACGCCTGTCCAAACCAGGCATCCGCTTGCTCACGCATGTGCACGATAACCGGTTTATCAATCGACGACGCCCAGTCGAGCTGCCTTCTCAACATTTCCACCTGAAAGACGCGTTCCTCACGTTTCTTTACCCAGTAGTAATCGATGCCAATCTCGCCAACGGCAACAACCTTTGTATGGCTGGCTAACTGTTGGACTTCTTGAAAGGCTTTCTCGGAGAATTTATTCAGGTCTGTGGGGTGGAAGCCTACTGCCGCGTAGACGTTCTGATGGGCCTCCGCAAGTTGAATAGCAGAACGACTCGATTCGAGATCAAGCGCCGGGATTAGAAGGCGGCTCACACCTGCCTGGCGGGCGCGCTCAATTACGGACTCGCGATCCTGGTCAAATTTGTTGAAATCCAGATGGCAATGCGTATCCGTAAGCATTTCGATTGTGAAAATTATAACATATTAGATGATAATTGTCATATAGCAAAAAGTCCTGCCAGCTTGGCAGGACTTTTGTTCATCTCTGTATGTTATTCCGACGCAATCCCGGCGATTTTCAACCCATCCTGAAGGATCGCCTGCACTTTATCCTGGTGAGTGGTCTCGCAATAGACGCGCATGATCGGTTCGGTGCCGCTGAAGCGGATCAACAGCCAGCCGCCGTCTTCGAGCTTGAATTGAAAGCCATCGATTGTGGAAAGCTCAGTGACTTTCAAACCGCCAAGGGTTTCAGGGTTCGCATCGCGGATCATCTGTTCCCGCGTTTTACGATCGCCGGAAAAAGGCGTGTCAATCCTGTCGTAATAATGCTCGCCGACTTTTTCAAAGAGCATCTTGAGCAATTCCGTCGGTTTCTTTTTCGTGCGGACCATGAAATCCAGGAAATATAGCCCCGCGAGGATGCCATCACGCTCCGGGACGTTGCCGCGGAAGGCATAGCCGCCGCTTTCTTCGCCTCCGATCATGGCGTCGGTTTCCATCATCTTCGGCGCCACGTATTTGAATCCCACCCCTGTTTCGTGGACTGGCACATTGTATAGCTTTCCAAGCTTGTTAAGCATAGTGGTTGTGGACAGTGTCTTGACAATGTCACCGCGCTCACCGCGCACCTCGAGCAGATACAACGCCAGCAGGGCATACACACGCAGCTGGTTGATGAACTCCCCATTTTCATCGCCAATGCCGCAGCGGTCGGCATCGCCGTCGGTAATCAGCAATACATCTGCATGATTCTCAAGCGTTGCCTGAAGTCCAACATCGATATTTGGGCGGATCGGTTCGGGGCGTTTCATTTCTGGGAAAGCCGGATTGCGCACATTATGAATCTCAATCACGCGGGTCTTTCCGCCTTCCAGTAATCTGGGGAACCAGCCAGCGCCGTTTCCCCACATCACGTCCACCATCACAGTAAAGCCGGCGTCTTTGATCTTTTGCAGGTCCACTAATTTCTTGAGGTTCTCAATGTAGGCTTCGGAGGCATCAAAGATGACGATTTTGCCGTCGCGCGTCCCTTCGTTGAGAGGGATATGTTTTACCTCGTCGACTGAATCGGGAATCAACGCCTCAATTCGTTTCAATCCTTCGGGGTCGATTGCGCCGCCTGTTTCATTCCGCACCTTGAATCCGTTATCGGTTGGCGGATTATGTGACGCCGTAATGTTGACCGCTCCGCAAGCCTTCTTGTAGACAACTGCAAACGCAATGACAGGGGTAGGTGTGGCGCCGTCTGTAAGATACACACGGAAACCGTTTCCTGCCAGCACTCCTGCCGTTGTCTCTGCGAAATGCTCTGAAGCAAAGCGTTTGTCGTATCCGACCACCACCCATTGACCTTCTCTACCCTGTTCGAGCAGATAACTTGCAAAGCCCTGCGCCGCACGCCGAAGGTTATCGAACGTATAATCCTCTGCAATCACACCGCGCCAGCCATCCGTGCCGAACCCGATTTTGTAGACCATAAAGACTCCTCCTCAGAAATAATACCAATGCGATTATAAGGTAGAACTCCGAGACTGCGAAGCATATAGGAGTTCTGCCAGCTTGCGGTTCATTGCGTTCGCGCTGACAGTTCCAACTGGTCTCGACAAAACGGTTTGGCGCGCCTATACTACCGCTGTTTGCTACCATCACAAACTAAATGTCAGTAATCACGAAATGACCGATCTTTGTGAAGTACTGGCAACGAGGCACACATGACAAAGCATCTCGTCGTTGTAGCGGGGAATATCGGCGTAGGCAAGACTTCGTTGACGGAACGGATTGGCGCGCGGCTCGGCTGGTGGACAGGCTATGAATCCGTGGCAGATAACCCCTATCTGGCGGATTTTTATACCGACATGCATGCCTGGGCATTTCATCTGCAGATCTTTTTCCTCGGTCATCGCGCCGATCAATACATGGAAGCCGCGCGCGACCCGCGTTCTGCCATCCTGGACCGAAGTATCTATGAGGATTTTCATATCTTTGCGCGTGCACTCCATCAGATGGGCGATATGGCAGAACGTGATTACCTTGCCTACCGCCGCTTGTTTGAGCTTGTAGTGGATAGTACCCCACGACCGAATTTGTTGATCTATCTAAAGGCGCCGGTTGATATTTTAATGGACCGCATCCGCCGCCGGGCGCGCAATATGGAAACCAGTATCACGCCCCAATATTTAACATTGCTCGATTCGTTCTACGACGACTGGTTGAGCGCATTTGACCTGTGCCCGGTCCTGACCATCCGGACCGACGACCTTGACTATGTCCATCAATCCAATCATCTCGACACCGTCATCGAGCGCATTCAGGAAAAGCTGACGGGCAAGGAAGTAGTGGAATTCTAGGTGTTAGATATTGTGAAAGGTTTTTCCGAGGCTGGGAAAATCGTACCAGCCGCATCGTGAGGACGGCAATAACTTTACAGGTGTAATTCTTTTACACCTGCGTGCAAGGGTATCATTCAGGGTCTGACGACGTCGCGAACTCCAAAGGAGCATTGTATGG
Organism: Anaerolineales bacterium; assembly: GCA_035248745.1. Lineage (GTDB taxonomy): Bacteria > Chloroflexota > Anaerolineae > Anaerolineales > Villigracilaceae > Defluviilinea. The sequence goes on from DATFHE010000048.1 coordinate 3,072, forward strand.
ATATTGCCAATCAAAGCCGGCTGTGGTCCAGGATCAAGCCTGCCAAACCGACCCGCCAACAGCAGGAAGCGCGTATTGGATTGCTGTTTATTGCGCCATGGCTGATCGGGTTTATATTGCTGAAGGCTCTGCCAATCCTTGCAGCTTTCGGGTTGTCACTCACCGATTTTAGAATGCTTACTCCGGAAGCTACGCAATTCATCGGCTTGGAAAATTACGTTCGTTTATTGCGCGACCCTGTGGCTGGTGCAAATCTGTTTGAATCCGTACGTTATTTTTTACTGACTATTCCACTGGAACTGGTTGTGGCACTGGTGCTGGCAGCTGTTTTCACAAGTGACCGGCTCAAGAATAAGCGCTTTTCACAGACACTGATTTTCATGACGAGTATCATTCCCGCCACGTCTGTTTTCTTCATCTTTCTTGGCTCGCTTCAGTATGCAGAGCGATTGATTCTGACTCCCTTGGATTTACCCCCCATTCAAGGATTCGATTTATTACTGCCTTTCATGACTTTATGGAGCATTGGTCCAGGTTTTTTGATTATGTACAGCGCGATGGTGAGTGTTCCGAAGGAGATCTACGAAGCAGCGCGCGTGGATGGAGCGGGTCCCTTGGCACGGTTTTTCTTGATCACGTTGCCCATGATTTCACCCGCTATCTTTTTTACACTGGTCATTAACCTGACGGGAGCATTTGGCGGCGCTGTCCTTTTGGATCGAGGCTACATTTTGAATTTTAGTCTGTCGCCGATGGAAAGCTACATTAATGAAACGATGTTCCGCGAAACGGAACTGGGCTATGCCAGCGCGCTGGCGTGGGTCACATTTGCTGTGATGATGACGCTCACGCTCTTTTTGTTTTGGTCGGCAAAACGCTGGGTATATTTCCCGGAGGAGGACGACGTCAATGAGATTTAATCGCAAACCTGCACCGGGTCAGGAGCATTCCAGACTCACCCTGCGGCTCTGGGATTTTACCGGGACGGCGCTGCTCAACCTGTTGGTGTTCCTGTTCCTGATTGCATACTTATCACCACTGCCGTTTATGATCATTTCTTCCTTGACCCCGCACGACCAGTTCCTTGATTCCAATGCTCCTATATTGCCGTCGAAGCGTGTCAAGTTCCATTATGATGGCAAGGACCTGATTGTTTACCAGGTACCCACTGCGCAGGGAATCAAACATTGGGCTTTGTATAAGCCATCAAGACAGTCCAGCCTTTTCATCGACCCCGAAAACCCGGAGGCGGGACCGGTGCTTTGGGAGGGAGCCTGGCGGACATTAAAAGCCGACTACACCTTTGCGCCGACGCTGGATAACTTCAAAGACTTTTTTGCCGTGGCGGACATCCCCCTGTATCTTAAGAATACGATTATCGTTGCGCTGATCAGTGAGATCGCTGTGCTGGCGTCATCCATCGCAGTGGCGTATGGATTATCGCGGTTCCGGATTCCCGGCTTGAAGTATATCTTTTTCCTGCTGATCGCCACCATTATGATCCCCAGCAACATCACGCTTGTGCCAACCTATTATTTGTATAGCGGGCACATGTTGAACTGGATTGGCACCTGGCTGCCTTTGATCGCTCCTCACTTTTTCGGAAGTGCCATCCTGATCTTTTTACTGCGTCAGAACTTTAAGAGTATCCCTCGTGATCTCGATGAGGCGGCAATGCTGGATGGGGCAGGTCCATTGCGGATCCTGATTTCGGTGATTTTGCCACAGTCTATTCCCGTGGTGGTGACCGTAGCGTTACTGCACTTCTTTTATATCTGGAACGAGACGCGTCTCTCGAGTCTCTATCTGGGGATCGCTCCTCATAAGCAGTTGATCTCCTTCGCGGTGCAGCGCAATCAAACCTACTTCTTTACTCCCGAGGTATTAATGGTGGGTGCAATGGTGGTGATGATTGTACCTGTGATTGTCTTATTCCTTTCGCAGCGTTTCTTCATGCAGGATATGATCGTCACGCAGATCGAAAAATAAGAAGATGAAGTCAACCCGTACGGTTGTTTTCATCTGGTTCGCGTGGGTGATCATAGTTTTGGGTTTTCAAGGTTGGGCAGCTGCGCGCATTGACCCACAGTATCCCGACCGCGCGCAGGAGTGGACGACAGAATTTACAGGAGAAGGGTATCAGGAAGGGCATGTGTATTTGCTTGAGCCCTTCATGAATGATCAAGTGGCATGGGATTCAGAATACTATCTTGCCATTGCGATTGGCGGATATGATGATCCGCGCTCCCCACATCTCACTCCTACGGGAGTAACGACATCCGCTGTAGATAATTCAAAGGCAGAACCAGACGCAAGTTTTCGTGACAGCATTTCTTTAAGCTATGCCTTCTTTCCCTTTTATCCATTACTGATCCGTTTCTTCTCATATCCGCTGCAGATCCTTGGGATGAATCCGATTGCTACTGCCACACTCGCCGGTGTAGTCATTTCGGCTTTCGGGGCATTGCTTGGGATGCTTTCCCTCTACGAGCTCACACGCGATAGCATCGGTGACGACGGAGCACTGCGCGCCGCGTTCTATCTGGTCATCTTCCCCACCGGCTTTTTCCTGCTTCAGGTGTATAGCGAGGGATTGTTTGTGGGTTTGGCATTTTGTTGCCTGGCGATGCTGAAACGGAAGCAATGGCTTCTTGCCGCGCTGTTAGGTGTTGCTGCAACTCTGACCCGCGCAGTGGGAGTAACTCTCGTCATCCCGATGACACTCACCTGGATACGGATGGGAGATTGGGTTGATATCGATCTGGAATGGCGTCAGATCCTTCACGGAGGTATTTCGCTTCGTTCATTAGGACGTGCTCTGCTAGCATTCTCCCCACTCATCGCTTTTGGGATTTGGAAGTTTTCCTATCTGGGGCTGGCGTTTGATTACGTCGAATCAAATTATTTCGGGCGCGGCTTTTTGTCGCTGAGCTACGCTTTTTTTGCATGGGCAGAAGCATTTCGAACCATGCTGAGCGGCACGAATCCGCAGCATACGGCGTATTACTTCACCGAATTTTTGGGATTGGCAATTGGGGTGATTGCCTGCATCGCTACGATCCGAACTCATCCCGAGATTGGCTGGTTCAGCTTTGCCGTCCTATTGATCTCCTGGGGGAGTGGTCCGGCACAAGGAATTCATCGCTATATCCTAGGTGCACCGGCAGTCTTCCTCACGCTGGCGCGCTGGGGAGCAAACCCCGTCTTTGACCGTGCCTGGACGATCTTAAGTATTTTGCTGATGGGCGCTCTGGCAGCCCTTTTTGCATTCGATATGTGGGTCGCGTAAAACCCTTTTATTCGTGTAAAATAGGTTTACAAAACCCATCGTAAAACCAGCAAAAATTAGTTCGAATGTCTGTAAATCTACTTGCCCGCATTCCATTTTTTACCAGTCTTCCGCCCGGCGAATTGGATCGCCTGATGGAGGAATTGGATGTTGTCAATTTGAATTCGGGCGATATCCTGTTCCACGAAGGGGATCCGGGCGAGCATCTCTATGTGGTCGTCGAGGGGGAACTGGAGATCCTGCTGGCGCCAGATACCGATGACGAGTTGATTCTCAACTTGCTTCATGAAGGGGAATACCTGGGTGAGATGAGTCTTCTCCAGCCCGGCGGACTCCGCACGGCAAGCGCGCGAGCTCGTGGCAATGTTGTTTTGCTAAGCATGAACCGCGAACACTTCAAAGCGTTGCTCCAGCGGCATCCCGAATTGGCGAATGCCATGATCGGCGTGCTCAGCCAGCGCCTGGATAACACCAATGCCGCTACTTTTCGCGATCTCACGGAAAAGAACCGTCAACTGCAACAAGCCTTCGACGAGCTCAAGGAAGCGCAGGAGCAACTGATCGAGAAAGAACGTCTCGAACGGGAGCTCAAGGTTGCCGCTGACATCCAGATGTCCATCCTGCCGGATGTTTTGCCGGTACACGACAAG
>DATFHE010000049.1:0-3958 GCA_035248745.1 Anaerolineales bacterium
AGATCCTCGGGCAGGGATATTTTCGTCTGCACGTAAACTTCATTCAGTCGCTGTTTGATGAAATCGCTCTGCTCACCAAACTGCAATGGTTCGCCCTCCATCGAGCGGCCGACCTGGTCGATTAAGTAACGCTTCAGCTTCAGCAGATCGGTTGAAGTTAACCTTGTAAAGTTGGAGACAATGGGTGTTGTCATGCTGATTTCTCCTGGCTTGTGTTCTGGTCGGGCAACACCCAAATAATATGCGAACGCCGCACAGCCAGGAAGGGCGCCTGGAAGAGGATCTGTCCATCCGGTCCTATGACGCTGACATTTGTTAATGCCAGAAAACTTTCGCTTAAATCCAGCTCATCTTTAATGCGTTGATCTCTGCGCACATGAATTTGCGCCTGCATCAAGTGTGTGGTTGTCTGAATGGTCGCCGAGACGGGAACCTTCGTTACAACATCTGTAAAAATTTTGCCTTTTTCGTCGTACTCAAAAGTCATGGCTTCCTCTTCTCAGGTAGGTATGCTCTGCAGACTGCTTGTTCGTTATTCCCTTGGCATAATGATGAAAATAACAATGATGATCGCTGTGTGTATGTTGGTAACCCACCTGGTAGTTTAGTCCAAATTGTCTGAGAATCACCTTTCACTTTCTTTAAGCGGTTTATGCCCCTTGCCGTATGCGACGCGCCAGATTCACAATTTCTTCTGCTGCTCCTTTTAAGATAATGGATGCGGTATCGGTGGGGTACTTCAAGGTAATGGGCTGGTTCAAATTATTAGCAAGGGCAAAATTGCCGCCCATATAGGGCAGGGTTGTCTTGATCGGCAAGCCAATAATTTCCTCTGCCTGGATCTTGGTCATGCCTTCCAGCCCGACGGCGCGGTTCAAAATCGCATAGATTTTCTCACTTTTCACGCCCTGTGTCTGGAGATACTCATAGACGGTTTTCGTGAGCTTGACAGTGCTCTGGTCTGTGGAAGCAATCAAGACAATCAGGTCGGCTTTCTGGATCAGAGGCAGGCTGATGCGTGAAAGAGAACGGCCAATATCCAGGATGATGAAATCGTATGCGGAACAGAGTATATCCACGATCTCACTAATTCGCTCTCCCTTGATGCTATTTCCCTGTTCAGGGTCAGGAGAACCTGTCAGCACCTGATATTGCCAACGCTCCGGTTTGGGTAGATGTGCGTGGAAGTAGTCCGCGTTCGTCTGCTCGGCGGGCAAATCTGATACCGTGACCAAATTCAACACTCCATCACTCCCGACAACAGGACCGATGGAGCCAATCGGCAGAACCAGGTCAGCCACGACTACGCGTGCATCCAACTGGCTTTGCTGGATGTTCATCGCCAGGTTGGCGCACAGTGATGACGTTCCCGTCCCACCTTTCGCGCTGAGGAACACAATCAGCAAGCCATTCTTTTCGTCCGCCTTAAGTGCACTTTCCGCAGGGATCTTTGTTTCAAAGACACGGGTAAGGATCTGCTCGAGCGCCGGGACGGCTTGTGACGATTTAACCAGATATTCGTCGACGCCCGCGCTCAGGCAGATTTCTCGACGGGCGGGACTGGGATCGCTCGAAAGCGCGACGAGCCGCACCTTCTCGGTGCGGGCATCATTACGCAATTTCAGGATGAACTTTTTATCGGGGATATCCGCCAGGGTAGGATCGAACAGCACAAGGTCGGGCTCATGACGCCAAGCCAGGATCAGGGCTTCCTTGCCTGTGGGCGCTTCCAGGATCTCGAATTGTTTTGCCCTCAAATACTTCGTAAGAAAGGTACGGCTGGCTGGGTTCCCATCAACAATCAGGATCGTTTTACCAACCAAGGCAGCCTCCTCAGGGTTGCGTTTTCAATCTTCGATGGGGGGCATCAGATACCCCAACCCGGAGCGTGTGACGATGTGTTTGGGGGTATGCGCATCATCCTCCAGCTTTTGGCGCAACCGAGCGATGCTCACCCATAAAATTTCTTTATCACTGCGATATTCAGGACCCCAAACACTGCTCAACAGGTCTTCCGACGTCATGATTTTACCGACATGGTGCGCAAATTGTAGTAAGAGGCGATATTCCGTCGCCGAAAGTGAGACTGGCTGCTCACCGCGCCAGACCTCTGCCCGCGCAAAGTCTATCTTAAGATTATCATGCGTGAAAAATCTTGTCTGTCCTACTTCGGTAGGAGGCTGAGCGCGGCGCAATACGGCGCGCACGCGTGCCAGCAGTTCTGTGGCAGAAAAAGGCTTGACGAGATAATCATCTGCGCCCAGATCCAGACCGCGGACACGGTCCTGTTCGTCCCCCTTAGCGGTCAAAATAATGATCGGCGTGCTGGAAAATTCCCGGATACGCTGGGTGGCGCCAAACCCATCCAGCTTTGGCATCATCACATCCATCAGGACGAGATCAATTGGCTGGTCCGAAAAAACACTAACGGCTTGCATCCCGTCCTGCGCCGTAACAACTTCGTATCCCTCTGTCCGTAAGTTGGCCTCGAGCAAACGTAAATAACGAGGTTCATCATCCACGATCAGAATGCGCTTTGCCATAATGCCTCCTTTGAATTATCTGGACGAATTAATAGGCAGTTCGATCAGGAATGTAGTTCCGTGACCAGGCGTGGATTCTGCCCAAATCTTACCACGATGTGCCTGAATTATTTGTTTGCAAATGTAGAGTCCGAGCCCGGTTCCGGTAATCGTTTTTTCGCCGCGCACCCTGTAAAAGCGTTCGAAAATCAGCGGCAGAGATTCCTTTGGGATGCCGGGTCCGTGATCAATGAACGAAATGACAACTTTGTCGACCACCTGGCTTAACAGAATATCAATCGGCGAGCCAGGTGCATATTTAAGCGCATTCGTAAACAGGTTTTCGAAGACTTGCGCCAGCCGCACACCGTCTCCAGAAATTGCAGGAACCGATTCAATTTGAGTATTTACATCCAGGTCTTTATGGCGAGCACGTATTCGCAGGGTCACATCCCGCAACACCCCATCCAGCCGGAGCGGCTGGAATCGCAGCGGCAGAGTCTTGCTCTGCAGCCGCGCGGACTCGAGTACATTCTCGATCAGGAGGGCGAGCCGATCTGATTCCTCGTCGATGATCGTCAGGAACTCTTTCTGAGTTGCCTCATCCCAGTTAGTATCCGGGCGCAGCAGGCTGGTGCTGTAGCCTTTGATGAAACCCAAAGGGGTGCGCAGTTCATGCGAGATCGTACTGACAAAATCTTCCTGCAATTGCATCTGGCGCTTGAGGTCCTCAAGTTCCTGCTGCAATTCCGCCCAGGCAGCGCGCTCAAACAGAGTCGAGAGCATCTCTCCCGCCAGAGAGGCGACGGCAATATGTTGCTCTTCATAGACGGGTCCGCCAAAACGCACAAACACCATTGCCCCTGTGACCAGCTTTCCTTCACGAATGGGCAGACCCAGCAAATACGCCTGATGAAGCCGGTCATCCGGTGAAACATCTGACTTGGGGTCGCGCAATAGAAGCTGTCCCTTTTTCACCACCTGCCCGGCAAAGTCCTCCCCCCAGGCAGCATCCGCTTCCGCAGTTTTAGAACGCCCTACGGCGCGTGCATAGACAATCTCGAGGTTCTGGGTCGTCTTGTCCTGCAAGTAGACTGCCACATTATCGAATACGAACTCGTTCCGCAAGGCAACGATGAACTTTTCGATGTTGTTACGCGAATCGTCGGAGCGAGAGGCGATGTGCATCAATTCCTGCAGGTAGGAAAGCGTCTGGCTATCCATTGCCTATTTTGGATCCATCGCAACCAGTAGAGGGAACTTGAACGTCGAGCCGCGTCCTTCAATCGATTGGACTTCAATCATAGAGCCATGCGCTTCGACAATCTGGCGCACCAGAGAAAGCCCTAAGCCTGTGCCGCCATAGCGACGGGTGGAAGAACCATCCAGCTGGTGGAACGGCTCAAAGATGTCATTGAGTCGATTGGAGGGGATCC
>DATFHE010000050.1:0-4205 GCA_035248745.1 Anaerolineales bacterium
TGGGACTTCCTTTTGTTTGGCGATATTATCAAATCGCGCAGATGGATCCTCAAGTGATCGGGTTATGTGCGGTTTCTGCCGCCAGTGAGATTTTTGGCTGGGCAATGGGTTCGCCGCACCCTGATAGAATTACGTCACAGCTTCGCTCGCCGCTTGCATGGTTTGTTCCTCAAATGTTGCGAATCACATTGACTCGTCCACTCGTGTTGTGGCAATTAATGTCTTCTCTATTTTCTGCATCCAGTCATGCAGAGATAAAAGATGGAATGGTAGAGCTTACTTACATTGGTGTGGCAGCGGATCAAAGGGGTAAGAGATTAGGAGAAAGGTTACTGCTTGCATTTATAGAAACAAGCCGTTCTCACGGATACTATTCAGTAGTGCTCAGTGTTGAAAACGAAAATTCATCCGCCATCTCCCTGTATAAGAAGGTAGGCTTCAAGGTCATCGATAGCTTCTCCGAAGGTCGTTACCGGCGTCATCGCATGGAATTAAGACTGGCATGAACACAAATCTGGAAAAGATCAAAGCGGGTCTGGCTTCGCCGCGTAGTGTTCCGCTTGTGTTGTTCGTTGTTGCCGCGCTCGCCTACGGATTGTTCTTCTGGGAGCGCGGCTTCTACTGGGATGAGGCACCCTGGACGTGGATCTACTACGAGCTCGGTCCTGCCGCGCTGACGAAGACCTTTTCCACCAGCCGCCCGTTCTGGGGGATGATTTATCAGATCACGATGCCCCTGCTGGGACCGTATCCCTGGCGCTGGCAGCTGCTGATGGTGATCCTGCGCTGGCTCACGGCAGTTTTGGTGTGGATGCTACTGCGTCAGGTTTGGACACGGGATGAACGCCCTGCCTTGTGGACGAGTCTCCTGTTCCTCGTGTATCCGGGGCTGGGGCAAAACTTCATTTCCCTGATGTATTCGCATTTCTATATTGTTCTCAATTGTTTTTTGTTCTCTCTGTATTTATCGGTGCGTGCTATCAGTCAGCCGGAACGACGATTTCTCTTGACGGTTGCCGCGCTGGCATTTTCTGTCGTAAATCTGTTGACGATGGAGTATTTTTACTTTCTGGAATTTCTAAGAGTCGTTCTTTTTTGGATTGCGATCGATGAGGAATGGAAGCAAAAGGTTCGCCGTGTGGTTTTGCTGTTTGCGCCTTACTTCGCTGTCATGATCGGCGTTACGTTTTGGCGGTTGTTTTTCTTTGAAAACCAGAACGCGAGTTATAGCTATGTAATCTTAGACCTGTTGCGTGAAAATCCAATTCTGGGAATCACAACCCTTCTGCAAGCCATTGGCATGGCATTCTGGGAAACGGTGATCCATGCCTGGATGTTCCCGTTCGAAGCAACTGGTGTGGAGCAATTAGGTCTACGCGTGACCATCCTGGCGGCTCTCCTGGTGCTGACTTCGGCAATCCTGATTGCTCTTTATCTTCTGTTTAGAGGGAGGGAGCGAAAAGAACGAGCGTCTTTTTGGCAAATGGTATTGCTGGGGTTAGCGGCATGGCTGTTCGCTGGCGGCTCGTTCTGGCTCGTGGGCATCGAACCTCAGCTCCATTTCTCCGCGGATCGCTTTACGCTGCCATTCATGCTTGGGTCCAGCATTCTCCTTGTAGCGGCGCTTAGCCTGTTCCGCTCCAGACCGAAGCTTCAGTACAGCCTGCTGGCGCTATTAATTGCATTTTCCATCGGCAAACAGTTCGAAACCAATATTGCCTACATCCGTGACTGGGAGGTCCACCAGAACCTCTTCTGGCAGATGAGTTGGCGTATTCCCTCGCTCGAACCAAATACGGCGATCATTTCCAACGATCTTCCCGTCACATACTTCAGCGACAATTCCCTCTCCGGACCTCTAAACTGGATCTATAGCCGCGACGGTGAGATGGACCACATTTTATACTTTATTTCCATCCGTCTCAACCGCGGCTTACCGGACCTTGTACCGGGTCTGCCGATCGAGCAAAATTACTTGGCGAAGACGTTTCATGGCAATACTTCAAAGCTGGTCGTTCTTGACTATAGCCCGCCCGGATGCCTGCGCGTGCTTGACCCGCAAATTGATTTCTCGAATCGACTCCTTGTGCCACTGTTGCGCGAGGCAGCAAATCTGAGCGACACCTCGTTGATTCACTCGGAAAATGCAGTAACACTGCCCGATTCTCTCTTTTACCCGGAGCCTGTCCATGGCTGGTGCTATTACTTCGAAAAGGCGGAGCTCGCCCGGCAATTTCGTGATTGGGAGGAAGTTGCCGAGCTAGGGGATATCGCATTCCAGTTGAATGACCACCCAAATGATCCTGTCGAGCGCTTCGTCTTTATTGAGGGGTATGCTCACATAGGGGATTGGGAACATGCCCTAAGGTTATCGCAGGAGTCTTACAAAGTGTCGAAAAACTTCGTGGGACCGATGCTGTGCTGGTTATGGCAGCGAATAGAATTCGAAACAATGGAAAATGGATCTGAATTAAGAACAGAAACGATATCCGAAGCCAGAAGCAAACTGGCATGCGATTCATGAAAAATGCAATTCTTTCGGCACAGTAATCTGCCATTGTGGAGAGAACTAGAATGTATAATTGTGTAGACAATAAGATACTCCTTGAAAGGAGGTGCGCCTAACCATCTATTCTCGTTTGCACGCCATCTGTTCTAAACTCAATTCGCACAAGGAGAAGAAGAAAATGCGTAAGTTCCTGTTTTTGACGATGGTATTAACACTCGTCCTCACGGCATGCGGTGCACCTGCAACGACCGGAGCTCCCGCTGCCACAGAACCTCCGGCAGCCACCGAACCATCTGCAACAGAAGAGCCTGCTGCGACAGAGGCACCTGCCACGGAAGCCCCTGCTGCTACTGGAGCGCCCGGGGAAGAATTCACCTTCGGTATGCTCCTGGTGGGTCCATATAATGACCGCGGCTATAGTCAGGCCCACTATGAAGGCGGGCTATATGCGGCAGAGAAGCTCGGCGTGAACATGATCTATCTGGATAAGGTCAATCCCGCGGACCGCCCCGGCACCACGCCGGACCAGCTTGCCGGGGAACTGGTATCGCAGGGCGCAGATTTGGTCATCTTCAACTCGGATGATATGAAAGACGCTTCCACTGCATTCGCAAAGGCAAATCCGGATGTCAAGGTGATTATGGCTTCTGGTGATCAAGTTTGGTCCGAGGGGAAAGCATTTGAAGAGATTCCAAATCTGGCAAATATCTTTGGCCGCATGGAATATGGGAAGATGATCGCGGGCTGTGCTGCCGCTCTCTCGACTCAGACAGGGCAGATCGGTTATCTTGGACCGTTGATCAATGATGAGACTCGTCGCCTGGCGTCCTCTGCTTATCTCGGCGCGAGGTACTGCTGGGAGACCTATGCCGGCAAGGATCCTGCCGACCTGGATTTCAAGGTCACATGGATTGGTTTTTGGTTCAATATCCCTGGCTTCACCTCCGACCCAACCCAGGTCGCCAACGACTTCATTAATACAGGCTACGATGTGATCATCTCCGGTATTGATACGACCGAAGGCCTGACCGAGGCAAAGAAAGCGTCGGATGCGGGTAAAAAAGTTTGGGGCATCCCGTATGATTACATTGGCTCCTGCGAAGAAGGTGCAGATGTGTGTCTGGGTGTCCCCTATTTCAACTGGGGTCCTGCATATGTCGAAGCAATTGGCGCGGCCAAGGAAGGCAACTTTGAGTCCACATTTAGCTGGATTGCCCCGGATTGGTCAGACATCAACAATCCTGACACTAGCATTGTGGGTTTCGTGAAAGGTGATGCGCTAAGCCCTGAGTCCAACGCGCGGATAGATGAGTTCATCCGAGAGTTAGCCGATGGGCTCAACTTGTGGACGGGTCCGATCAACCTCCAGGATGGCACGCAGTATCTCGCCGAAGGCGAAGTTGCCACCGACCAACAGGTTTGGTATTTGCCGCAACTGCTGGAAGGTATGGAAGGTCAGAGCGTTCCTCAGTAACCCAAAATACTGCGGGGGAAGGTATGTGCCTTCCCCCGCTTTGCTATCTGCCACTAAAATACACAGGTTAGAGAGAAGCTTGCCACGAAGGACGTGCTCATGAAGGTTGAACTACGCGGTATTCATAAATATTTTGGCAACAACCACGCGAATAATGATATTACACTGACCATTCCTTCGGGCACCATTCAGGGAATTCTGGGCGAAAATGGCGCGGGGAAA
>DATFHE010000051.1:0-4226 GCA_035248745.1 Anaerolineales bacterium
CCAGGGCCCCAGAGATCCGCCGGGAAATCGCCCGCCAGGTCATCGCCCAGAATTGCCATGGCTTCCGGTCCGATCGGCTTGAGCACATTGCGGGCAGCCAGCTGCGCCACACGGACTATGTGGACAGCGGACATCGCCGGCAGTTGACCAGCGGCTGCACCAGCCTCCAGTTTCTGTACGTACTCCGGTTGGGCAACATGGGTAACGGTGATACCGCAGGGGTTTTCGCTGCTGAAGCGTTCCGCCAGCGCGGTCATCTCATCACCGTCCGGGCCGGTAAATGGACTCCACATCTCTATGGATTTGCCCTCTACGCCAGCGGGACATTCGGCGGTCCCACCGCCGCCTGCCTGGGTAGCTGGGGCTTCGGTTGCGGCGGGTGCGCCACCACCACAAGCCGTGAGCAATATGCTGAACACCACCATCAGCGGAAGAAGATAACGGGTGATATTTTTCATCTTTTCTCCTCTTGAAATAGTTTGAATTGGTCAAACGAGCGTGGACACTTTGTGTTTGGCACAAAGGAGCGATGAGAACTGCATTGCATCTGCGGAAAAGCTAGTATGAGTTTACGACGAACGAAACCACCTCCTTTCGCGGGCGCTGAGTGTTCTGGTAAACATTTACTACGCTGCCCCTTCATTCTCTGGAGATGCGCCTGAAGTGCTGGCGCAGGACAATGTCCTGAGGATAATTGCCAAATTTACTGCCAAACAAATTCATGCCTCCTAGATTCGAAGCGTTTTCCTTGTTTCCGATCCTCACAGAGATAGGTTCGCCCGCCCTCAGGGATAGATGGTCTAGCGTTACTTTCGATACCTGCAAGCCATCCACAAATGTACCATTGTCGGTTACCTTCCAGACTTTAAGTAATCCATATTGTGAATTCTGAACGCCCCACCAGGTAGGTGTCAGGGCACCGCGCTCTCCTCCAAAATCGGCAGGACTGGTCCAGGTGCCGATCTCCGTATCATCAATCCAAACCGTGATATCCGAAGGCCAATTCGCATGATACAAGGGCGCCTCAGAGCATGCCTCGAAGCTGACCTCGATGTCGTCCAGCCGGACATTGGGAGGCAAACGGTTGGGGAAACGGTATTCCACAGAACCCCGACGGAACCACAGCAACTGAGCATACATGCGCTCTGGTTCATAAAATGCACTCGGGTCGTCTAAGTGACCGATAATCCCTAGCTCTCCTGCCAGCCCGCAGGTGGGGGTCACATCAATATTTACAAACGCCCCGATGGGCATGGAAACCTCTACAGTTTTCCCTTCGCGCTCCGGGTTAGCGGGGAGTTGGATAACGATGCGATCGTAGACACGAGCACAGACTTTTTGGAGTCCACGCGTGGCTGGCCGGAGATTGGTTTCGATTAACCCGGCTTTCTCAAGCACATTGATATGGAGGTTGGCAGTGGAAGTGGGGAGGTTCAACGCTTCAGCAATCTCGAGTACACTGCATGTGTGGGCGCTTAAAAAGCGTAGAATCTCCAGCCGCGTTTCTGAACCCAGAGCCTTTGTAACCGCCTCCAAGTTTTGGAGATTATAGTCATCGGCAAGGAGTTCCAGCACGCGTGCGATGGGGAGGTTTTGAGAGCTGGGTGTTGAGATGTGTACGTCAGTTGGAAACATAAAATTATGTTTTACTACATAAAATTATATTTCGTTTATAATAAAAGTCAATAGTCAATTCCTGAAACGCCTGATTTGTGTAATTCATAAAAGGAGAGATCTATGAGTGCACTGGCAGCAACCCTCGATTTTAAGCAGTTGAGCAAAGACCTTTACGAACGTGGGGTTACCAACATACCCGATCTCCTACCCGTTCGGTGGGCAGACGAGCTGGATGAGGACGTGGGGCTTCAATTTATTGATGCCCTCAAGGTTGAGGGTGGGGAAGGCGTGGCATTTCGGGGATGGAGCCGATTCTACATCGAGCTGTATCCGGAACGTTTACGAGGATTCATTGAGCTAGTGACGAATCCTGCCATCATGGAATTGAGCCGCGAGATACTCACCGATCAGTATGAAATCGTCGAGCTTGGCGCGGATATCCCTCTCCCCGGCGCCCCCGATCAGCCTCCGCATCGTGATTTTCCTTTGCCCGAACCCACCCGCCTCCATCGCCGGCTGACATCCCTGTGCATTAATGCATCGACGGTGGACGTGACGCCATCGATGGGACCGTTCCATATTGCGCCCGGTACGCACCTGGATGATGGATCTGACTTTGTAAAGGAAATGTTTCCGGTGGGTGAAAAGAAGGAAGCATACAACCAGCGGATGGTGCCACGCCTTGCCAAGCGCGGTGGTGTGTCCGTGCGGAGTGGCTTAACCATCCACAGAGGTTCTCAGAACAATGATCGCATGCGTCCTGTCATTATTCTGGGTGTCGTCTCTCAGGAAGATCGCGCCCACTCAGCAACCACGATTGAGCGTCCAGCAGACTATGTAGCGCCAACCTTGAAGATGTCACAGGAATTTTATGACAGTCTGGATGAGGCGCTGAAACAACACCTGAGCTGTGAAATCGTGTCAGATACGACTGCGAATTTGCCTCCGCTAAAAACACCACACAGTATTGAGGGCCTCGTGATGGGAAAGGCTCCTATGTAGGTGTTTTTTTCACGCCGCCGTCCCACCCATACGGCGAAAGCTGGACTTTAAAGCCGGATACAAATCTTGATAGAGTGAGTACCCCTGACGATACGCGTCCGTCTCTGACGTGTCAGGCTGTGTGCTGCCTGTAATTTTGATGCAGGCCAGGGAAGCAGAGGGGACATCTGCCCATGAGCCCGCGCCGACGCCCGCCAGTAATGCCGCACCATAGGCAGCGCCTTCGGTGGTATTGACCGTCACCAGCTCCGCTTCCAGCACGGATGCCAGGATCTGCCTCCACAACATGCCCTTGGCTCCCCCTCCGGAGGCACGCACTTGTGTGATCTCACCCAACCCCGCGTTCCGGATCAGCGTGAAGCTATCCTTCAAGCCAAATGCTACCCCCTCGAGCACGGCGCGCGTCATGTGAGCGCGGTGGTGACGGACCGTCAACCCGATAAATGCGCCGCGCGCCAGCGGGTCCGGATGCGGCGTACGCTCGCCGCTTAGATACGGGAGAAACTGCAAGCCTTCACTGCCTGCCTGAATGGCCTCTGCTTCTCTTAACAATTCATCAAAACTCGCATTCAGCGCAAGCGTATCGCGATACCACTGCAAACTTCCTGCCGCCGAAAGCATTACCCCCATAAAATGCCATAGACCCGGCACAGCATGGCAGAACGCATGCAAACGCCCTTCGGGCTCGATCAACGCAGAGGGCGTCGTCGCAAACACAACGCCGCTCGTCCCCACAGCTAAACCAACAATTCCCGGCTCCACTGCGCCCACCCCAACAGCACCTGCCGCCTGATCACCGCCGCCAGCAGCTACCGGCGTGCCGACATGCAGCCCTGTGAGCTGCGCTGCTTCCTCGGTCACAGACCCGGTAAATTCTGTGCCTTCGAATGTTTGCGGCATCCAGGCACGCGGAATTTCGAGGGCAGCTAATACTTCGTCAGACCAGCCGCGCGAGCGCAGGTCGAACAAGACCGTTCCCGCACCGTCGGCTTTATCCATGGCGTATTCCCCCGTCAGCTTATAACGGATGTAGTCCTTCGGCAGCAGGACATGCTTTGCCCGGGCATACACATCCGGCTCGTTTTCCTTGACCCACAAAATCTTCGGTGCGGTAAAACCTGTCAGCGCGACGTTGCCCGTGATCTGGATAAATCTTTCTTTTCCTATGCGTGCATGGATTTCATCACATTGCTTCTGCGTGCGCTGGTCGTTCCACAGGATCGCAGGGCGAAGGACATTCCCTTCTTCATCAAGCAGGACCAGTCCGTGCATCTGCCCGGTCAGACCGACCGCTCCGATCTCTGCCCCGTCAATGCCTGCTTGTTCCAGTACCGAGCGGATACTCGCCGCTACCGCCCCCCACCACTCGCGCGGATCCTGCTCCGACCACAGCGGGCGCGGCGTCTGCAGCGTGTGCGGGGAGGAGGCGACAGCGATAACCTCCCCACGTTCGTTGATCACCAACGCCTTGCTTCCCGTCGTGGATGTGTCGATGCCAAGGAAGTACGCCATGTGCTATTCCAATCCTAAGGCTTCTATAATGCGCTGCGCGTCGCTTTCCTGGCGCGGTCGATCGATATCCCTGTATAACTCCCAGGTCTCTACAT